>JBEKAD010000276.1:0-7198 GCA_050018435.1 Terriglobia bacterium | reverse complement strand
CGGCGGCGGTGGGGCCCACGATCGCCATCAAGGGATAGTTACCCACGCTTGGTTTCATCAGGATAGGTGCGTCGATTCTTCGGACCGTCGCCGCTCCCCCCTGAGCGACCGTGGGCGCTCCGAAATCCCCGTCCTTCCCCCGAGGAGCATCGGAGCCATGCGCCTTGGAGAAAATCGAACCGGCGTGAGATTTCCAGCCACCAGCAGGAGAGACGTGCCCGCCTTCTTCGCCTGTGGGATGGAATGCCACGGCGGAATTTTAACACAACCCAACAACCTTTTTTTGCGGGTGTGGTCCCGGCGCCGGGAGTCGAACCCGGTCCATTGGGAGCTTCGCCGCTTGATCCTGCCATGCGTTTGCCTTACGCTCAGAATTGAAGGAGTTCTCGGATGTCGCTTGCGGCCACTGGTGGTTCAATGGGAAGGCGCGTGCTGAAGAAATTGGGGCTGACGCTTCTAACCGTCCTCCTCGTTCTGTTCCTCGCATTTCTTGCATACCATCAGTTCTTGGCGATGGTCGGCCGCACGACTCACGGCGTGGCCGAGATCAACATTGCGGGCCGACGAGTGGCGATGTGGAAACCTGTCGGGACGGCCCCGCCGGACGGCTATCCCGTCATCCTATTTTCGCACGGCTTTACCGGTTGCGGCACCCAATCCGTCTTCCTGACCGAAGGTTTGGCGGAAGCAGGTTATTTCGTCTTGGCCCCTAACCATCAGGATGCGGGGTGCGGCACCGGCCTGGGTCACGAAGGGGCGCTCTTCGCAAAACTCGCCACCACGCCGTCTGAGGAGCCCTTTCGCAAGCCGGAAGCCTGGAGCGAGGCCACCTACCGCGATCGTGGCGCCGACCTGGAAGCCATCTTGGATGCAATCCTCAAAGAAAGGTCATTCCATGGTGTGCCGATTGATTCCAGCCGCATTGGTCTGGCCGGCCATTCGTTGGGTGGGTACACGGCTCTGGCTCTGGCGGGAGCGTGGCCCTCCTGGAAGGATCGGCGCGTCAAGGCCGTTTTGGGTTTGTCCCCCTATTGCGCCCCTTTTATTATGAAGGGGGACTTGGGTCATCTCAACGTCCCGGTGATGTACCAGGGCGGGACGCTCGACATTGGAATCACCCCTTCAGTCCGGCGGCCGGGAGGCGCGTACGACCTCACCTCGACTCCCAAGTATTATCTGGAACTTGCCGGCGCTGGGCACTTCGCCTGGACCAACCTTAATAAGTCCTATCAGTCGCTCATCAATGATTACGCCGTCGCTTTCTTTGACCGCTACCTGAAGGGAACAACCAGTCCCGACCCCTTGGCCCACCTCCTCGACCGCCCCTGGCCTAAAGACATTGGCGATCTAAAATATGCGTTGAGATAAGTGGGTCGCGGGGGAGCCATTGCCGGAGCTTCACTTGGGGCCACCTGCCAGAAGAGCGTCAGCTTCAGCGAGCACCTCATCCAGATCGAATCCCTTCCCCGTGGCGATCTCCTGTTCGCCCCGCGCCAGCAGATGCAGAAGTTCGCGCTCGTGTTCGCTACGCTCGTAAGCTTCCATGCTCAACAGAACCCCCGCGGCCCTTCCGCGTTGGGTGATGACCACGGGCTGCCGCGAGGACTTCGCGTGCTTCATGGCAGCGGCGGCGTCCTGTCGAAGATCGGTAATCGGAATGATGGCGGGAACCTTGGCCATAGACGCAACCTCCATAAGTACGTCTAACGGAATCTCAAAAGTTCGTTCGCTGTCAACGGCCGCCCGCTACGAGAACCGAAATACGGGCGCAAGAGCCGCGGACCTTCAAAACAGGTCCGCGCCTCTCACTGTGGCGTGGAGAATTGCGGGAAATCATAGTAGATCTTATTCCAGGGTACGAGTCGCGTGTACTCCTTCCCATGGTGATAGTTCACGATATTCTGCATGGTCTGCTCCACCAGTTCCAAACCGGTCACCAGGAACAGATTGGCCCGATACAACACCCCCATGTCGGAAGGATGATCAATCACTTCGGCAAACTTTTCGGTCGTTTGTCGCCCCATTCGTCGTGCTTCGTCGAACAGGACCATGCTGGCATCCAACCGGCGAACCAATTCCGCGCGATCGATCGCCTTGGCATTCCACATCTGGAACGCCTCGCCGAACTCGACGTAAGCCTGGCGGGCCGTCATCATGGTTTGGAGATGCAGGCGATAGGATTCGGTCTTGTTGATCAGATAATGCAGTTCTTCCAGCCCATGCGGGGCCACTTTCGGTTGCGCAGCCTTCATCAGGTCCAACGCCTGCTGTAAATTCTCCGCCGCCTGACCATAGTACCGAATCAATTCGCGGCTACGGCCGATAAATCGGTCCGGATCTTTTGGGCCATCGAAAGGGTTAGGCTGTTTGTAGAGGTTGTGCGCCATCGCGACTTCCGCGATCGGTCCGCAGCAGCCGAAGTTCCCCTTCTGGGTCCAGCCCAAGTATTCTTCGTTGGCCTCCAGTGTCTCAAAGGCCTTCACCATGTCGGGAGCGGCAGCCTCGCCGAATAGCCGTCGAGCATAACCGTCATAGAAATCCTTCGGGGTCAACTTGGGGTTGTAAGCCCCCTCCGCCAAGTAACGGTAGTTCTGCTCCATGCCTCGGGGGCGATTGAGTTGTCCGGCAAACCCGGCAACACCGTTCTCCACTGACCCCTCCAGGATCCGATCCTTGTAATACAAACCCACGTTGAACTGCATCCCGAACATGCCGCTGTCGTCATCCAACCGGGGCACGATGGTCCGCTCGCGATCCCCCATACCGCCGAAGAGCTGCATGGGGATGCCACGCGGCGTCCAAATAGCGCGCGACTCCATATCAGTAATCGCAACGTCCTTAGGGAACGTCTTGTCGAGCAAAGGCAGCAGGAAGCCGCGACCAATGCCCCCAATGCCGACCTTGGCATTGGGCGCCACCCGTTGCTTGGCTTCCAGCACCTTCTTGATGATGTAGACCGAATTGGTTGTGGAATCCAAAACCATCGTGCGATTTCTTTCGTACCCGTTATTGTAGAAATCGGCCCAAGGCGGAAGAACACTCTCGTTCTTCGACCGCTCCCCCAACAGGAATTTGCGATTCAGGTCGTCAGGGCAGTCCGGGAACATTTCGGGGACATACATAAAATACCCCTCCGCCTCCGGATAAGACTCTACCAGCGCCCGCAGCCGGTTTTCATTCATCTCGTGTAATTCGGGATCCGCGGGACACATGTGTGCTCCTAGAATCGGATCAAAAGGCACCGGCCGATTCGACGCCCGGTGGGCGAACCGCGCCAGGTTTCCGGGTAGGGTCGTTGGGTCCACGCACAGCCACACCTTGATCTTGCGCGTCTTGGCATAGCGGATGATCTCCGTCAGGAACTCCCGCGCTACCCGAAACGCGTCCTCCGGCGCCTCGACTTTCTGAAACTCCATCGGCGCCATCCGCTCCCGGCCGCCAAACTTGTCCTGGCCCACCACCACATCCTTGATCAGATTCGATCCGAAGTTGTACCGCCACGACAAATATCCTGTCTCCTTCCCCGTGGCATCCCCCAAAAGCTTGTTCTCTCCTCTGTACCCAAAATTGATCCAAGGCTCGTGCTCGAACCAGAAGAATTGCAGGAAATTCATCTTCAGCTTCGCCATCTGGTCGAGCATCGCCTTCACTTCTGCCAGGTTCATGATCCCGCGGTTCGGGTAGATGTTCGAGATCAGCAGGCCCCGGCGCGGAAAGGGTGTCTCGGCGCGCACATTGTCGTCGGGCAGCTTCAGATCCGCCGTCTGCTCCGGCAGGATGTCTTTCGCCAGCAGAAACGTCACTCCCAGACGCTCCAACAAGTCGTAGGCGGCATACATCGTCGAGGCTTCATCATTGCCCCCCACGATCAATCCCTGCTTCTTCCCTACCACCACTTTCCACAACAGAAAACCGTCTGCCTTCAAATCCGAAAATTTTGCTTGCTTCTTCTTGACGGCTTGGTCCACCAGACTGTTCGCCGTTGGGCCGCCGATCAGAACCAGCAAACTTTCCGGCCGATTCCGGGCTTGGCTCGCGGTCACGATCTCGAGCGACGCCCCCGTAATCGCTTTGACATACCGCTGCAACTCCCCCCCCACAAAGCGGTAGAAGGGATCTGAGTTGTCGCCGAGCACGATAACCGCTCGCGGCTTCCCCCCTTCCACTAAGAACTCTTGCGAAGGCTTGGCGGCCTTACCCATAGAGCCTGAGGCCATAAACGCCAGGAACGAAAGGACAATAAGGAAATTCACGTTATAAGCAAGACGGCAGAATTCCAGTATCCGATTTATTCGCATTTGCTCCCCCTTCGCGCCGCGAGGAAAAGGCTCACCACGGAGCGCACAGAGACCACAGAGAAAAGTACTTCTGCTTGCGCGGGTAGGGATCACGGTTCCTTAGTTTGTTGACCCAGAGTTTTTATTCGTGTCTGTTCTCCGTGACCTCTGTGGCCTCCGTGGTGAAACCCTTCTTGGGTTCCTATTCCAGGCATGATGAGTACGTGCCGGCGGTCAGCGAAGACATCGGACAGCGGTGGGGGCCAAATAGCAAGCGGGCGTGGCCCTTCCGGTTACCCCGGGTTATGAATTTGCCCAAGTACTCGCCTGACCCGAGAAACTCAATGTGAATCTAACAGGGGCAGGGAACTTGTGCAAGTTAGAGGGCGCGGTGCTACCCGCTTTTGCCTCGCCGCATTGCCAAAATCACAGCCGGGGAGTTACCTATGCCCGCGCGGCTGGCGCAGAGCGGAGCTGTGCGATGGGTAGACCACACTGAAATCCCGGAAGTCGGCCTATGCTCAATACGGTTGAATCAGGGGAGCGTCGAACCTGAAACCCGACCATGGCCACGGAGCGGGCGTGCTGACCAGCCCGGGGTTCGAAATGGCGCTTGTGGACGGGCATGAGCGGTCTCCCAGAAACAGGCTGGGAAATTGTTGAAACGCAGAGCTCCGCTCTGCGCCAGCCCGCGACAAACCATCGGTCCCTCTGCTAAAATGTCCATCCCTCCTTTATCCCCGCGCAACAGTTGCTTAATGTTCTTGTAACATCCGTGCCCCAAAATGGGTATCTGCTAAGGACTTAAATCGAGGAATAACCATGTCTTAATTCCGCCGTAACACACATTCCCGAAACTGACGGCGGAGGGATCAAAATGAAACTCAAAACTTCAATCACCAGCATCGCTTTAGGCATCGTGTTGTCTGCTCTGGGGGTATGTGCTTTTGTCGAATCCCCCTCAGCAGCTCCCGCACCTTCTCCGCTCCTGCTCAACGCGACAGGGGCAACTTTTCCATACATTATTTATTCCAAGTGGTTTACCGAATACAACCGGATCCACCCGGACATTCAAATCAACTATAACTCGCTTGGTTCCGGTGCGGGCATCCAGCAACTGCAAGCCGGGACCGTCGATTTCGGCGCTTCCGACATGCCCTTGAACGACCAGAAGCTGAACGATTTCAGGTTCAAGGTCTTGCATTTCCCCACAGTCTTGGGAGCGGTGGTACCGACTTACAACCTCGAGGGCGTCAACCAGGAACTCAACTTCACGGGTGATGTCCTGGCGGACATCTTCATGGGTAAGGTCACGAAATGGAATGACCCGGCTCTGGCCAGCATCAATAAAAGTGTAAAGCTGCCCGACACCGACATCCTGGTTGTGCATCGTTCCGACGGCAGCGGCACTACCTTTGTCTGGACTGACTACCTTTCCAAGGTCAGCAAGGAATGGGAAACGAAGGTGGGGCGCAGCACTTCGGTGAATTGGCCGGTAGGCTTGGGCGGTAAGGGCAATGAGAACGTTTCGGCGTTGGTCAAGCAGCAGCCCGGCGCCCTCGGGTACGTGGAATTGACTTACGCCATCCAGAACAAACTCCCCTACGGGCGGGTTAAGAATTCTGCCGGGGTTTTCGTAAAAGCTGACCTCGCCGGCGTGACGGCAGCGGCAGCCAGTGAATCCGAGAGGATGCCGGCCGATTTCCGCGTGTCCATCACCAACGTTTCGGGGAAGGCGGCATATCCGATTTGCAGCTTCACTTACCTGCTGATCCCGTCAAAGATTGACGATCCGGCCAAGAAGAAAGCCCTCAAGGACTTTCTCCTCTGGATGCTGACCGACGGGCAGAATGACGCCGAAGGCTTGTCGTACGCAAAGCTTCCCAAGGACGTGGTGGCGCGAGAACTGAAGGCTATTGGGCAAATTAATTAACATGGCAAACGCTCCAGCAACGACTGACCGTGCGCGCCATCGGGGGCGCGCGCGGCAGTTTATTCAGCGCTTGCGGCACGGGGATGAGGTCGCTCACCTTATTACCTTGCTGGCGGCGGCCAGCATTATTGTCGTGACGGTGATGTTGGTCTACCAGCTCTTCATCAATTCCGCTCTGCCCCGCCACAAGTTTGGGTTCGAGTTTTTCCTGGGGAAGACCTGGGATCCGGTCAGCGAGGAATTCGGCGCTTTGCCGTTCATTTATGGCACGGTGGTTTCCTCCGCTCTGGCGCTTTTGGTGGCCGTGCCTCTGGGGGTAGGCGCCGCCATTTTCCTTTCCGAGTTGGCCCCCCTGCGGATTTCCAACTCCCTGACCTTTGTCATTGAGCTGTTGGCGGCGATTCCCAGCGTCATCTACGGCCTGCTCGGAATCTTCATCCTGGTTCCGGTGTTGCGCAAAGTGGTGATGCCGTTTCTCAAGACCACTTTGGGATTTCTCCCTCTCTTCAAGGGTCCGATTTACGGCGTCAGCATGATGGCGGGCGGGCTGGTGCTGGCCATCATGATTGTCCCCTTCATCATCTCCGTCTCGCGGGAAGTGTTGTTGGCGGTGCCGGTGGAGCAACGCGAAGCGGCGCTGGCGCTGGGGGCCACCAAGTGGGAATCCACTTGGCAAGTGGTGGTGCCCTTCGCACGGGTGGGAATTATGGCCTCGGTTTTCCTGGCCTTGGCGCGCGCCCTGGGGGAAACCATGGCGGTGACCATGGTGATCGGCAATGATCCCAAGATCAGCGCCTCGCTGTTTGCCCCGGGCTATTCGATTGCCGCCGTCATCGCCAACGAGTTCACGGAAGCCACGGGTGATTTGTACCTGCAAGCTTTGATCGAACTGGGCCTTGTCCTGTTCTTGCTGACCATCCTGATCAACGGTCTGGTGCGCCTGGTGATTATGGCTACCACTCAAAAGGGAACGGCAGCACAGTGAATG
>JBEKAD010000275.1:0-7199 GCA_050018435.1 Terriglobia bacterium | reverse complement strand
CTACTCGCCATCTAGGAAAGCCCAGCAAGGGACCACCCGCTTACGGACAGTGAGAATCGAAACCACCATATCGACGCCGGCCGCCGAGGGAGCATAGTACGCGCTGCCGGATTTCAGATATTTGACGATCTCAGCGCCTCCATCTCGCGTACGTTTTACGAGGCTTTGAATCGTCTCCGCGTCCAGCAAGTCCGTAAGGGGCATACCGGCCACGCTCGTATACCGCACCAAAGGCACCATAGTGTCGCCATGCCCACCCAAGACAAAGGCCGTGACGTCTTTTATGGACACATCCAGCTTCTGAGCAACAAAGGTGCGGAAGCGAGCCGTGTCCAGGATGCCGGCCATTCCCATCACCCGGTTCTTAGGAAAGCCACTGACCCGGTACGCCACGTGACACATGGCATCGAGGGGGTTCGTGACCACAATCAGAATGCAGTTGGGAGAATACTTGATGGTGTTCTCCACGGAGTTCTTGACGATGTCATAGTTGGCCCACAGCAGATCATCCCGGCTCATCCCCGGCTTGCGCGGGAAGCCGGCCGTCAGCACGACAATGTCGGAGTTGGCGGACGGCTCGTAATTATTACCGCCCGTGATTTTGACGTCGACGCCCGCTATGGGGCAGGCCTGCAATATGTCCAACGCCTTGCCTTGCGGGATACCCTCGAGAATATCGACGACCACGACGTCTGCCAACCCTTTGTCCGCCAAGCGGACAGCGCAGCTAGCGCCTACATTTCCTGCTCCCACCACTGTAACCTTTTTTCTCATTTAAGCCTCCTTCTTGCGCTCGAATCGAAAACTACCCGCATATGATCTTGTGCTCACCTCCCTCCCCTGGATTTTTGGTCGGCCTGAGGAGGACAAGGAGCATTCCTCACCGGCATGCGCCCCTCCGCGGACCGGCCCGCGGAGGGGCTCGCCATGCCAGAACGGAAGTGCATTCTATGCGGCTGCAGGAAATTCCTAGACCCCGCGCTTCTCGATCGGGACGAAATCTCGCTGGTCGGAACCGATGAAGATTTGTCGCGGCCGCGCAATCTTCTGCTCGGGGTCCTGAATCATTTCCTGCCATTGCGCCAGCCACCCCGCCGTGCGCGGAATCGCAAACAACACGGTGAAGATTGCCGGCTTGAACCCCATCGCCTGGTAGATGATGCCCGAGTAAAAATCCACGTTGGGGTAGAGCTTGCGCTTGATGAAGTACTCATCTTGCAGCGCGATGCGTTCCAGCTCCAGAGCGATCTCGAGTTTGGGATTTTTTCCGGTGACTTCGAAAACCTCTTCGGCAGCTTGCTTGATGATCCGGGCGCGGGGGTCGTAGTTCTTGTAGATGCGGTGACCGAAGCCCATCAGCTTAAGCTGCCCGGCCTTCACGCGCTCGATGTAAGCAGGGATGTTCTCCTTCTTGCCAATCTCGTCGAGCATCTTCAAGACTTCCTCGTTGGCCCCGCCGTGCAGCGGGCCAGAGAGCCCGGCTGCCGCGGCGGCCGTGGCCACAAAGGGGTCCGCCTGCGAGCTGCCGACGGCCCGCATGGCGTTGGCGCTGCAATTTTGTTCGTGATCGACGTGCAGGATGAAAAGGATGTCGAGGGCGCGCGCCAAGACTTTATTCGCCTGGTATTTGGGCTCGACCATCTTCCACAGCATGTTCATGAAATTCTCGGTGTAGCTGAGGTCGTTGTCCGGATAGATATAGGGATAGCCGAGGTTGTGGCGGTAGGTGTACGCGGCAATCGTGGGGACTTTGCCAATCAGGCGAGCGATTTGCTGCTTACGGACTTCGGGGTCGAGCACGCTCCGGGCCTCCGGGTAAATCGTGGAGAGCGCCGCCACGGTGCTGATAAACATCCCCATGGGATGCGCATCGTGACGAAAGCCCTCCAGGAACTTCTTGGTGTTCTCGTGCAGCATGGTATGGTGAGTGATCTGGGTGACCCACTCTTTCAATTGCGCCTCGGTGGGCAGCTCGCCGTGGAGCGCCAGATAGGCAACTTCCAGATAGGTGCACTTCTCTGCCAGTTGCTCGATGGGGTAGCCCCGATAGCGCAGGATACCCTTATCACCGTCGATGAACGTGATCGCGCTCTGACAAGATGCGGTGTTCATGAAAGCCGGATCATAAGTCATCAACCCAAAATCGTCGGGACCCGTTTTGATCTTTCGCAGGTCCATGGCTCGGATGGTTCCCTTATTAATCGGAATTTCATAAGTTTTCTCGGTGCGTTTGTCTACGATACTCAAAACTTCATTTTCCATGAGCTTTCCTCCCTTGTGAGACTGGTTTTCGACCGCCCACCCTGCCTGCGAGCGAGCTGGCCGCAGGCGAGCGGCGTTCGCTAGAAAAGTATATTTCTCCACGCCCGCGCCGCTGGTTGCGCGGACGGGACGTAGCACAGTTCGCTCCACACCATCAAATCTGGAGAATGAAAATTGCATCCTCTCGGAGTGTCGTCTTTCTCCAAATTACGCGCCTCAATTGCGCGAGGGAAAACCATGTCAACGGAGGGGCGCTTAGGATCTGCTTTGCACGGAATCTCTTTAGGAAGCCGACAAGGTGCGACAGCTAGCGGAAAATCAGGGAAGTGCTTCCCGTACATTTCCTCGAGGATGCGGTTCTGCCGTAATTTCTCCTTGGCAAGGAGCTCGTTTTTCTGTTGAAAGTAATGTTTAAGAACCCGGCTGGCATGATCCGAGTCGACTTCTACGGTGCTCAGTTCGCCTCGGATGCCGAAGGAACAAGCCTCCAGCGCGATCTGTTCGTGGGGAGCCATTTTCTTTCCCCCGTCAAAGGCCCCGACGAAACACATCTCACTCCGGAGCCGTCCGGCACGCGGAATGTATCTCTTGCAAAGCGGTGTCGTCAAGTTGATTCTTCAGAAAACCCGCAACTCATCCCTCAGCCTTTCTCCTTGTTGGCCCGCGCGGCATGTAAGGATAAGTCCTGGTGGTGGTTCTTCCATAGCCTGAGTCCAACCGGGATCCCGGTCTTATCGACGGAGACATGAGGACGGCGAGAGGGCCTTCGCCACATCCGGTTACTGATTTATCAAACGATTGGGCTTTGATCACTCACTGATCTTGGTAAACATTCAAGAGCTGTAGCCGTGTGGCCTCAAGGCGCTCCTCGACAACATGCGCAAATCGTTTCAGGAGCTCGTAACCCAGAGCGTGGTCGCGTTCGGCTTTTTCCCGAAGACACTTTCCGTCCGCGGCAAAGGCGCGAGTGTCCTCGATGGCTCGGGCGGAGAACTTCCAACGGTAAGGAGGAAAAAGCCACGACCACCCCAGGATGTCACCTGCACCGAGGGTCAGGATAGTTAGGGGGCCACGTCGTTCGGAATGTATCCGCAGCGCCACCTTCCCTTCGCGGATCAAGTAAAAATGATTGGCCTCTTCACCTTCATTGAAAATGACGTCTCCGGCCTTGAAGCGTACGTTGGAAACGCAGCCGACGACGGTCTCCATGTGCTGCGCGGGCAGATCATGGAAAAACGGGTGCGCACTTAGAATGCCTTGCAGAGTTTCCATGGTGATCCTCCTCCCTCGATGCGATCAGGTTGGGTTTTCGTTCTTCCTGCGACCTTAGCTCCTCGGCTGGACCGGACTTCCGCCGTCACGTGGCTCTCTTCGGAAGAGGCGGATGCTGTTACGCATCACCCCGCGCAGCCCCATAGGACACCCCTTGCAGTGCCACCCTGCCCGTCCGAATCAGATAGAAACGGTGAGCCGGTTCACCCTCTGCGAAGATCACGTCTCCGGGTTCGAACCGCACGACGGTTGCGCTCTCGACGATGGTTCGGAGATGTTGCGGCTTCATGCCCCTAAAGAACGGATGTTCGTCCAAAATCTTCTCTAAGGTCTCAGTCTCCATGGCTCTCCTCCTCCGGAGTCGAGCCGAGATACCGGACTACCAGTCTGAATCAATGAGGTTCCTGGTAGACACACTTACTCGTCACCATGGATTTACCGCACGCCAGCTCCTCGAGGGTCTCCTGATTGAGCTTTTCCTCGGCAACTTTCTTCGGCGCCAACCCTAATGCAACTGCCACCCCGTAAAGGATGGCTTCCGGTCGTGGCGGACACCCGGGAACGTAAAAATCCACCGGAGTTACCTTGTCGGCGCCTCCCATCACGTTATAGGTGTCGAACCAGCAGCCGCCTCCCGTCGCACAGGAGCCGATAGCGAAGGTAAGCTTCGGATTGGGAACGGCTTCCACCAACCTCCTGAGCGCCGGCGCAACTTGTCGTGTGACGGGACCGGAAATCAAGATGACATCCGCGTGCCGGGGTGACCCCACGAGCTTGATGCCGAAACGCTCGGCGTCATAATAAGGAGTGAGAACATTGATGACTTCGATATCACATCCGTTGCACGCTCCGCAGTTGGCGTGGTACACCCAAAGCGCTTTGCTAAACGCCTTTCGGCAAAGACCTTTTAACATACTCGCACCTCAGCCAAATAGATCGACCCCAACCGGCTGACGGGCAGACAGAGGATCAAGCTACTTTCCCAGGGTAGCCAGAACTGCCGCCGCACGATCCAGCAGCGGGTAGGGCATTTGGGGGTAAATTCCAAGCAATCCGCACATTCCCGCCAAAAACACCATGGGGACCCACATGGGGGCCGGCACTTCCCTCACCACTGACGCGGCGGTGCTGCTCGAGCCTTGCTCTCCCCAAAACACTCGGTACGCCGCCCGAATCATAACGACCATGGTCAAAATACTCGTCACGATGGCAATGACTGCCGCCCACCACAACCCGGCCCTAGCGAGGGCCAAATATACCGTCAGCTTACTCCAGAATCCATTGAGCGGCGGGAATCCCGCAATCGCCAAGGCCCCTAGAAAGAAACAGGCGCTCGTGATCGGCATCTGTTTTCTGAGTCCGCCGAGCTCGCTGATTCGCCGAGCGCCCGTCGCATACATTACCGCACCCACGCACATGAACAACAGTGACTTGTAAAGCGCGTGGTTGAGCAGGTGAAAAAGGCCGCCATAGCATCCCAGGTAAGTCCCCAGTCCGATGCCCACCAGCACATAGCCCATCTGGCTTACGGATGAATAGGCCAGCAAGCGCTTGAGGTCGTCTTGGGTCAATGCCAGGATAATGCCGAGCAGCATGGTGAACGCGCCCAGCGCCACGAGGAAGATGGTGACCTGCGGCCAGGCGGGGTAGAAGATGCTCACCGTGCGGGCCAGGGCATACAGCGCCATCTTGATCATCACCCCCGACAACAGGACGCTAATCGGTGTGGGCGCCTCGGCGTGCGCGTCAGGGAGCCAGGGATGAAACGGCGCAATGCCCGCTTTGGTCCCGAATCCGATCACGAGAAACGCAATGGTAATCGCCGCCGTGCCGCTCGGTATGAATGGCGCCACGTTCCGGATGTCGCTGATCAGCAGGGCGCTGGCTCCGGTTAGTTTATTCGTGGCCGCCGCGCCGGCGTAAAGCAACACACAACCGAACAAAGCGAAGGTAATCCCAATCGTCAGCAACATGAGGTACTTGTAGCCCGCTTCCAGCGCCCGCCGGTCCCAATAGAAGGCCACGAGGAGGCCCGAGGTCAGGGTGGTGGCTTCAATGGCGACGTACAGCATGATCACGTTGTTGGTAACGCATCCCCACAGCATAGTCGCGAGAAACCACATCAGCAGGCCATAGAATATTCGCAGGCGGCGCGCGGCAGTCTCCGCCGCCATACGCTCCCCGAGGTATCGTACCGAGTAGACTGAGGTGAGCAGTCCGATGCCGCCAATGATGACCACCATCAAGGCGCTCAAGGCATCGACGCGGAGCTCGCCGCTCCAGGTGGTCAGGACCACCCCGTTCAGGACCCGATACGCCATCCAAGCGCTCAACCCGGTGACCACTGTTGCCGTCAAAACGCACAACCATTGTTGAAAAGTGCGCCCCATGCGCGTTGCCGAGAACACTATGGCGCCCGTCAACATCGGTAAGAGGAATACCACCGCCGGTATGATCGATGTCTCTGTCAGGACTTCTCCCGCCATCTGCGCATCCTTTGTACGAACCGTTTGATCGTATTCACCACCTTAATTCATGCAGCCGGAACGTATCCGTGGATCCGAATTCCTGCCGTACTCCCCCGATCACGTAGAGGAGAAGGAATACGGTCACAACCACCTCTGTTGCCACGCCGAAGAGGGCGGTTTCCGGCAACCCGGGCGCCAGGCTCACCAGACTCAGGTGTACGCCGTTTTCAAGCAGGCAGAGCCCGATCACCGTCTTGATCGCTTCCCGGCGTGTCAACACCGCATACAGGCCCAGCGCGAAAACCGTGGACGCTACCGCCAAATTCGTTCGGAACACATCGAGTTGCCCCATCGCGGTTGGCGCCAGAAGGGTGGTTCGAGCGTGGGTGAGATGGAAGAAACTCCACATCAGTAAGGCGGCAATCACGGCGGAGGGTACAAAACCAATCACCGGCTTCAATTCCCGGTCATCCACCCCGCGGATCGCCCGGAAGAGGAACCAGGGGGTAAGGATCGCCTTGGTGACCAGGGCGGTGGCTGCCCACCAGTACAGAGCTCTGTTGACAGCCGCAAAGCTCAGGAGCAGACCCACAATCAGGAGTGCCTGACAGAGGTAGGCGACAATCGAAAACTTGAGCCGCCGCATCTCGACCGCAGCCACCGAGGTAATCACCAGGGTCAAGCTCAGGGTCTCGATCAAACCGGTGTGTAGCGCTTGCGGGTTCATGCCCTTCCTCCCTCCGCGCCACCCCTGAAACCGGTTTTCATCATCCGGTCAAGCACCGTTGGGGGCGGGAAGCACCTGCCGCATCTTTGGCAGGGTCCCATGAAAACCTCCAGCCGCATGTACATGTCCTGGGGAGCGTTCGTGGCGGTTTCGAATTGTTGGCTGAGGCGGATCGCATCCTCGGGGCAAACTTCTTCGCACCTGCCGCAATACGTGCACCGGCGCCAGAAGAACTCCAGCACTCTCTTGTGCTGCTCCCCGTCCGACAGCACAATCACGCCGGCCGGGCAGACGTTTGCGCATCCGCCGCATCCGAAGCAGAGGTCGGCATCGAGAGTGATCTTGCCGCGGAATCCGGGTTTTGGATCATGGGGCGCAAACGGGTATCCGAGGGTCACGCGCCCGGCTTTCAAGCAAATCAGGGCTTCTCGCAGTTTGCTCAGGAACACCTTAACCTCCTGCCGGTCTCG
>JBEKAD010000274.1:0-7223 GCA_050018435.1 Terriglobia bacterium | reverse complement strand
GGCCGGTACTTCACCTTCGGATTCCCCTTCGCCAATACCTTGGTGATCGCCGAGGTCAACATCGTCTTGCCGTGATCAATGTGCCCAATCGTCCCCACATTCATGTGCGGCTTCGATCGATCGAACTTTTCTTTGGCCATACCTGTTCCAGCCTCCTGGTAACCGTAAAGGGAGCTTCTCGCGCTAGCCCGCTTTTACTGGACGATGCGTCAGATATTCCAGCGCATCTTCATTCAATGTTAGTCCCGGTTTCAGCGTCGGGTCCCAATAGCTTTCCCCGCCGTAAGACAGCTCCAACCGCACGAACTCCGCCACAATGTTAATGACGACCTCATCTCGGCCCGTCCCGTACTCCCTTAGAGCGCCTTGGTTGAACGCGGCCAGCACCATACCCCAAGCGCCGGCGGTCACGTCCACTGCAATCTTGCATTCCCGATCTCCAGATCGCACGGTAGCTATGAACCGCTGGGCTCCAGCGGAACCGGGCAGTGCAACCGTACGGCCCTGCTGCAGGGAAGCATTGAGGTGCGGAGCCATTCCAGCACTTTCGACTGAGACAACCTCCCATGTCGCACGCACAATTGCGTTCAATTCCACGCCCCGCTTCCGAAGCTCCTCCTCGATGCTATTGACCAGCCTTTGCGCCTCGAACAGCTTCGAACCATCCTTCAAAACGACCTCAGCGAAGAAGCCGTCGGGAAACTCGAGATATTGCTCACGAGCATCATCAAGGTACTGCGATAGCCCGATGGATGCCAATCGATCCTTAATCAGGTTCCCTAGCTCAAAGCTGGTCATCCTCGCCTCTACCTCTCTCTATGCGCGGCCTGGGAAATCAGACCTTTGGTCTTCCGCCTCACTGAATCATATTGGTCTTGGGCCTCTTTCAACTGTTTGACACAGGAATAATACGGAGGCACTGACCACCCGGGAGCATAGTCTGAGTCACATCGCCGTTCCCATGCATTCCGAAAGAACTGTCCAAGCCACTTGCCCATCTGCCTTGCCATTTCGGCGTGCAACCTGGGGTGCTTTCTCTCGAGGCTATCGACGTCAAATCCGATCGCCCTGAGATAACCATGACACGCATGGAATAGCGCATAGTAAGAACGCGAGTACGCGTTCCTTATGTCATATTCCGAACAGTCTCGGCTAATTTTCGCCGTTTCTATTAAGCCGTCGGCGAGTCTCAAGTGACTCGACGCAACACTGCTTCCCGTCGAACTCAAGACACCTCCCCCGGTTACAAAACTCTGGAGCCGATGAGCGGAATTGAACCGCTGACCCCGTCCTTACCAAGGACGTGCTCTACCAACTGAGCTACATCGGCCCGTAAGAGCAGTGACGAGTGACAAGTGACGAGCCCCAGAAGACCGCTCGCTGGTCACTCGCCCCTTGCCACTGGTCACTGTACTTATGGAGCGGGAGACGGGAATCGAACCCGCGACCAACAGCTTGGAAGGCTGTGACTCTACCACTGAGTTACTCCCGCATCCCAACCGCAGTGACGAGTGGCGAGTGACAAGTGACCAGCCAGAATCGCCCATCCAGTCAAGCTTGCTCATCACTTGTCACTCGCCACTTGCCACTATTTTTCTGGTGGACAGGGGAGGGTTCGAACCTCCGTAGACCGCAGGGGTCGGCAGATTTACAGTCTGCTGCTTTTGACCACTCAGCCACCTGTCCGCTCCGCTTCATCCTTCCAAGCACCCTGGCAAGCGCGGGCGCAGTCTTGCGCTTAGCCCCGAAAATCGGTTTCATTTGAGCCAAGTGGGTCGAGAATGCGGTTGGGCGCGGACACACACGCCTGCCCGCGCAATATTGAGTAATCCAGATTTTGGTAAACCCGCTCCCGAATCTACCGACCGGCGACCGCTTGCCAGATTCCTTGCGACTGACCTCACTCAAACTGGAGCTGGCGAAGGGATTCGAACCCCCGACCCTCTGATTACAAATCAGATGCTCTACCGGCTGAGCTACGCCAGCCGCTGCAAACTTACTATTATACTAATCGGCAGGCAAATTGCAAGGAAAACCGGTAGATTTTTTCGGCTGCTGAGACACTTGCTTTCCGGGATTTCCCGCCCACACTAACCTTCCCTCTCAATCCCCCGAAACCCTTTGCTCGTTTGTAGTTACGGGAACCGGCACGCGGATTCACTGGTCTTGGATCGGGGCTGGCCGCGATACGACACTCGACCAGCGAACGATCCGTCCGCGCCGTCTTTCACGGACACCCTTAGTATCAGGACGACGTGCGCTGGTCTCCGGTTACTCGTGCAAGTATTTCATCGGGTTTACAGGGGTTTCGTTGACCATCACTTCGTAGTGCAGATGTGGACCCGTCGTTCTGCCGGTCATTCCCACGGCGCCAATAACCTGCCCGCGTTCTACTTCCTGGCCCACGACAACAAAGATCTTGCTGAGGTGCCCGTATTTGGTCGCTATCCCATATCCGTGATCCACGATAATCTCGTTACCGTAGCCGGAATCCCACCCCGCTTGCATGACAATGCCATCACCGCCGGCCTCAACGTGCGTGCCGAATGGGGCGCAAATATCCACTCCCGAATGAAAGACCCCTTCTCCACTGAATGGATCCTGGCGCTGGCCAAAGCCCGCCGTGACCCGCCCCCGAACCGGCCAGATGGAGGGCATGGTTTCACGCCCAAAATCTGCGGTGGGGACGAACCCCAAGGCGGGGGATTGACGCGAAGGAACTAGGGAAGAATTCCGGATCAAATTGAAGGCGTAAAGCGAAGCTCGGTAGCTGGACTCCAGGGTGGAATTGGTCTGCGTCGCCAGCGCCATCGCCGCCTCGGGAAAACGCGGGCGACGGGCTTCGCCGAAACCATACGTCAAGGCAACTTCCGAGGCCAATGATTGCAAGGAGTCCAACTTTGCGTTGGTTGTGGTGACGGCGTTTTCCAGGCTTCGGTTCTGCGTCTTGAGGGCCTCTCGCTCCGTCCGAAGATTGTTGTAATTCGAAACTTTCAGCAACATCCGGGCATAACTGTTGGCCAACGCGGCGATCGTCATAATTCCCACGACACTGAACGCCAACACCATGTGGACTACATAAAATGGAAGACGAATCTTGTGGAGCTTCCCATGCGCGCCCGGGAAGATCAGGAATGTATAAAACTTCTTATCCATTTATTAGATCACCTAAAATAGATTAATTCGAAGCTTATTGCCCCCACGTGACTTACCAGCAAGGGGCTAGAAATGGGTCACACAAGAACCTTATATGAAATACGCGGTGCATCGTATTGAAGATCGCAACGATTGTCAAGGGAATATGACACGCGTCTTAAGTTTTCCTCCCCCCTTGGGGCGGAAATGGTTGATTCTTAGTCCGGCCAGACCATTAATCGCGACTGGCTTGGGACGTCTTCCCCCCTTGTCACCATCAGGGGCCAAGTGTGGTAGCCAAAGCCACGAAGGAATTCGGTTCTGATGCACTTTGATTCTTGAAGCGGCGGTCTCTGATCCCCGAACCCGAATTCTCAATGACTTCCGGCGGCCTGAGGACACCGCTCGATCAATGTGTCCGAATACCGAGCATTCCATCAACCTCGGTCAAGCAAACTTGCTCGGCCCGTCTATTTCGAGCTGGGAGCGTCCTTCGGAAGGATGTTGGCTGCCTTGCGGCGCAACGCTTCGGCATGAGTGGATGTCTCCCCAGGTCTTGTATCGCGTTCCGGTAGCTCGGCGAGCTCAAAGTGCGCGTGCTCGTCTTTCCCACGTACCATCATGGCATTATCGTGCGGACGGCCAACCCGTTTGCAGGTTCCCAATTCCCTGCCGGGCGCCCTGAATCCTACAGCATACATCAAACCCATGCTTCTACTGCCTTATTGTCACCACCGGGGACGATTCCCCTCCCTCCCTTTGAAGTTTAGGCTAAGATGGGAAGCCGGGAGTCTGGCGGGCTCTCATTTCGAGCACTTCATGCGCGACAAGTCTCCTTTCAAAAGCGAAGCGGACTTCGTTACCTGGATACGCCGCCAGACCCCGCGGCGGGCGGCGGGCCTTACCCTGGGAATTGGCGATGACGCCGCACTGGTGGCGGTCCCGCCCAGGCGAGAACTGATTCTTACCACCGACATGTCAATCGAGGGCGTGCACTTTACCTCCACCCTCCACCCGCCACAAGCGGTAGGGCATCGGGCGCTGGCGCGTTCTTTGAGCGATATTGCCGCGATGGGGGGAACACCGCGCTTCGCCTTGATTTCACTGGCCGCATCGCGGCGCACCGGGCGAGCGTGGCTGGAAGGCTTCTTTGATGGCTTGTTCGCTCTCGCCCGACGATTTGCCACGGTTGTCATCGGCGGTGACACTGCCGTCGTCATTGGCCCCACCGCGATCGACGTGATTGTAGCTGGCGAAATCCCGCGTGGCCGGGCTTTGCGCCGTTCGGGCGCCCAGCCCGGAGACCGGATTTTCGTCAGCGGACGCCTCGGCATGGCCGCGCTGGGGCTGCGCTTGCTGCGGTCGCGGACCCGCATTCGAAAACCCGTGGAGCGGGCGGCCCTCCGCGCTCATCTTTTTCCTCAGCCCCAATGCGCCCTAGGCCGATTCCTTTCCGAGCATCGTTTGGCCAGCGCGATGATGGACCTGAGCGATGGCCTTTCCATCGATCTCCGGCGGCTCTGCGATGCCAGCGAGGTCGGAGCAAGTTTGTTCGCCAATCGAGTGCCCGCTCCTCCCATCCCCAATACCGAGGACGCCCTGGGGTTGGCGCTTCACGGCGGGGAAGACTACCAATTGCTTTTCACCGTCTCAGCGGCCAAGGCCTCAAAGATCCCTCGCCACTTTGGCCGAATCCCCCTTCACTGCATTGGAGAAACCCGCGCCTCACGAGGGATCAACCTGGTCACCCCGGATGGCAAGACGCTGCCCGTCAAAGCCCACGGCTATGACCATTTCGCCCGCGTTTCCCATCGCTGAATAGGGCGAGCTACACCCAACGATCCAGCCGCAGGATCGCGCAGGATGTGGATAAGCATTGGCGCCCCAGGGCCGTAGCGCTGCCCCTCTTGCCTCGTGCCGTCGAGAATGCTACGCTTTCAAGCAGGAGGGGCATATGCGCAGGCTGCATATCGTTTTATTGTCGTTGGCAATTGCTGTCGGCACCAACGCCTGGGCCCAACGAGGCGGCGGGGGACATGGCGGCGGTGGCGGCAGGGGTGGGGGTGGTTTCCATGGCGGCTCCGCCGGTGGGGGATTCCGCGGTGGCTATGGCGGCGGAGGCTTCAGCGGTGGCTACGGAGGTTTTCGAGGCGGCTATGGTGGCAGGGGATATGGTTACGGTTACGGCTACCGTGGCGGTTGGGGGTATGGGTTTGGCTTCGGGTTAGGCTGGGGGCCTTGGGCCTACTGGCCCGGAGCGTATGGCTATTACGGAGGGTGGGGATATCCCTACTATTCGTACTATCCTTACTACTCGTCTTCCCCGTGCTATCCCTATGGTCCGTACGATTGTCGTATTTCTGGGTACGGCCCAGTTGCATCTGCGCCCGACCCCGCCCCGGCTGGACCAAATCCGGCGACGTATTCCCAAAGGAGCGTTTCACCGTCGACCTATTCCCAGAGGAGCATTTCGCCGGCAACGCGCAGCGCCTACGTGGGGGACGGCCAGTGGCACCATTTCGGCCCACAGCCCGCGTCGGCCATACGCGCCTCTTCGCCTCAAACCGTGCCGCATTCCCAGGTAAGCGAGCCGGCGCGCACAAACAACGTCTCGCTGGCGCAGGGCCGGTGATGCCGCTTTTCCAGGGGGGAAGCTGAAGGTACTCGTCCGGATTTCTCACGAGTAAGGGCGGGATGCACCGCCCTTTGCTTGAATCTCTCACCGCGAATCGGCAGGGTGGGGACACGCCCGCCTCAATCCTTCGGGCTGGTGGATTTTTCCACCGGAATGCGAATCAACACATGAGCGATGATGGCGAAGGCGGCCAGCGAAATCCAACCGCCCCAGCGCTCGACGAAGGAGAAAACATCCTGGCCGGTGAAGACGTGGGTAATTGATTTGACGCCGGTGAGGAAAAGCGTGGCCAGCAGGATTCCGGTGATGGCTTCGCCGGCGATGAAGCCCGAGGCGAGCAGCGTGCCGCGCTCCTCAAATTTGGCCTTCTCGTCTCCCGCCAGCCTGCGGCGCGCGGCCCACTGGTCGGCGACCCACTTCATCGCGCCGCCCACGAAGATAGCGCCGGTGGTTTCAAGCGGCAGGTACATGCCGACGGCGATCAGCATGGGCGAAGGCGCTCCAATCATCACCAACGACAGGCCGAACAAGCAGCCGATGATCAGCAATCCCCAGGCCATCTGCCCGCCCACGATGCCTTGGGCGAGTTGCGCCATCAGGCCGGCCTGCGGCGCGGGCAGCAGCTTGCCGCCGATGCCGCCGGTGGCGAGATTTGCTTCGTGCAGCGCGATGATGGGTAACAGCAGGAAAAATGAAACCGCGATGACGCTCAGGACTTCCACCACCTCCATTTTCCAGGGCGTGCCACCCAGTAGGTAACCGGCTTTCAGGTCCTGAATGAGGCTGCCGGAAACGCAGCACGTGCAGCAAACCACCGACGCCACGCCCAGCACCGCGGCGACGCCGCCCAGACCCTTGGCCCCGATGATCACCATCATGAGGGCCGCGATCACCAGGGCCGCGAGCGTGAGCCCGGAGACCGGCTGGTTCGACGAGCCCACCAATCCCACCAAGTAGCCGCCCACGGCGGAGAGGAAGAATCCGGTGACGGTCATCACCACGGCCGCCACCAGCGCCGCGCCCCAACTGTGCGCAAAATAGTAATAGATAATGGTGATGGGAACCACCAGGGCGGCGATGGAAACGATGATCCACTTGATGGGGATGTCAATGTCCAGCCGCGTGCGCACTGCGCCGCCTTCGCCTGTCGCCTCCGCGGCCTCGAACGCGCCTTTGATGGACCGCAGGATCGACTCGCGCATGCTATAGAGCGTATAAACCGCGCCGACCAGCATCGCTCCGACCGCGATGGGCCGCACCACGTTGTACCAAACCGTGTAACTCACCAGGTCCCACGGCGCAAGGCCGCCCGCCGTCGTCGTACCCACGCGGTGAGGAAGTTCCGGATCAATAAAAAGCACCAAGGGAATCAGTACCAGCCAGGCGATGACTCCGCCGGAAAAGTTGATGGCCGCCAGCCGCGGCCCGATGATGTAACCAATGCCGATTAGCG
>JBEKAD010000273.1:0-7246 GCA_050018435.1 Terriglobia bacterium | reverse complement strand
CGGGTCCTTCCCCTCGGCGTGGCGTTTCCAGCAGATCAGGCGCTTGTGGGTGAGGCAGGTGCCGACGTCGTGGAGAGTGGCGCGCCGGGGCACGAGGCGATCCGTCTGGCGTGGGGACAGGTTCCGCCCCGTTCCTTTGACCGCTCGATGAGAACATCTCCGGCCTAATGAAAAATCCCGGCTAGGAGCGTGTCTGAGATAAAAGTTTTTCGACGAAGAATCAATAACTTACAGGCACAGCCATGCCGCTAAGTCGTTGATTCTACATATGGCCAATTCTATCTCCGACAGGCTCCTAGCCACAGCCCGCGTTCAGGCCGGCGTTGGAAGGGGCGGGGGGAGGTGGCGGGGCGAGGGGCGAACCCGCCCCGTCATTTCCGGATAGCTTGTGTGCCCATTCTTCCAGAGCGCCCTGGAGCCGCCGGATTTCATATTCGAGAGCCTCCACCGCTTGCGGGACTTGCTTAAAATCCCCCTGGCGGGCGATTTTTTCCAGGCGGAAGGCTGCCTCGAAGGCAGGCTTCGCCGCGAAGTTTCCCACCGAGGTTTTCAATCGGTGGGCGAGGCGCTCCAAGTCATGAATCTGCATTTTGTCAACTGCGCGGTGAATGGCCTCCATCTGCTGGGGAAGGTCGTCTAAGAACAAAAGTGCTAGCTCACTCAGCAGGTTGTGATCTCCTTCCAAGTTTGCCCAGGCCGCCTGCCAGTCGATGCAGTCATCCTCGGAGGGGGACGGCAGCTTTTCCGGGGTTGGCTCCGGGCGCCGGGTGAACCGTTCGATCCCCGCAAACAATTCCGCAGGACGGATCGGTTTGGCGATGTATCCATCCATTCCCGCCGCCAAGCATCGTTCCCGGTCACCCTTCATGGCGTGAGCCGTCATGGCGATGATGGGAGTGTGCGTATGGGTAACGACCTCCTTTTCGCGGATGACGCGGGTGGCTTCAAAGCCGTCCATTTCCGGCATCTGCACATCCATCAACACCAAACCAAATTCCTGCTCCGCCAACATCAGGACGGCATCGCGCCCATTCGCCACTACCATTACCGTGTGCCCCATCTTTTCCAGGAGGCGGACAGCCACCATTTGGTTCATGGGGTTATCTTCCGCCAGCAGAATACGCAGGTGCCGCCGCTCCTCGCGCAGCGAGTGGCGAGTCACCAAGGTGGGCCGTTGATCAGGAGATTCCCCCTTGTGCCCCAGGACCCTGAGGATGGCTTCCAGGAGTTCTGTTTGCTGGATGGGCTTGACCAAGTAGGCGGAAATTCGCAGGTCACGGCAACGCGACGCGTCGCCGCGCTGGCCCCCGGACGTCAGCATCATGATGATGGCTCCTCGAAAGCGTGGATCGCCTTTGACGCGCTTCGCAAAAGTGAAGCCATCCATGTCCGGCATGTGACTATCGAGGAGGATCAGGGGAAAGGCCGCACCCGCGGCATTGGTCTGTTCAAGGATTTCAATCCCGCGCTTTCCATTCTCGGCCAGCGTCGGTTTCATTCCCCAGTGGCGGAGCAGTTCGTTCAGCAGTTGGCGGTTGGTGGAGTTATCATCGACCACCAGAGTGGCTACGCCCTGGAGGACGGAAGGCTTTGGCATCGCGCCCGCGCTGGCAGCCTGCTTTCCCCGCAGGAGCTTCAGCGTAAAGTGGAAGGTGCTACCCTGCCCCACTTCGCTCTCCACCCACATCCGCCCACTCATCATCGCCACCAGCCTTGACGAGATGGTCAAGCCAAGCCCCGTCCCGCCATAACGGCGGCTGGTAGAATTGTCAGCCTGCGCGAAAGCTTCAAAGATAACTCTCCTTTTCTCCGGCGGGATGCCGATTCCGGTGTCAGCGACGGCAAAGTGCAACGTGGCCTTGTCAGCGTCGCTCGATTCGATGCTGACCTGAACCGAGACTTCTCCCTTGTCGGTAAACTTGATGGAATTCCCCACCAGATTGATAAGGATCTGCCGCAGGCGAGTAGGATCGCCGACCAGGTTGTCCGGAACCTCCGGCTGCACACGGAGGGCGAG
Organism: Terriglobia bacterium; assembly: GCA_050018435.1. GTDB lineage: Bacteria > Acidobacteriota > Terriglobia > UBA7540 > UBA7540 > Bog-366. The sequence continues at coordinate 5,229 of JBEKAD010000273.1, read as the reverse complement.
TTCCAGATCCTTTTCGTGCGCGCGCAAGGCGAGAGTTTTCAGGGCTTCCCCCAGGCAGTCGCGCAAGCTGAACTCTGCTTGGTCAATATCCAACTTGCCCGCCTCGATTTTAGAGACATCCAAAATGTCGTTGATAACAGTCAGAAGCGACTCTGCCGAAGACTTCACCAGCCCCAGGTATTCCCGGCGGGTGGGATCGAGATCGCTGTCGAGGGCGAGTTCGGTCATTCCCATGATGGCATTCATGGGCGTGCGGATTTCGTGGCTCATGTTGGCCAGGAACTCGCTCTGCGCATGGCAGGCTTGCTCCGCCTCTGTCTTCGCCAAGGTGAGCTGAGTGTTCTGGGCCTGCAATTCCGCCGTGCGGGCTGCGATCTGCAAATCCAGAGCCTCCCGGTGCTTCCGCAGTTGATCGTCGCGCTCCTCGAGCTGGGAAACCATTTCCTTGATGCCGTCCCTTAAAAGGCTCAGCTCGTCCTTGCACCGCTCGGGCGCATGGAGGGAGTGTTTCTTTCCCCCCGTCGCCGCTTGGGAAATCTGGACCAAGCCCACAATTGGATCGGAAATAAGGTGTTGCAGCCGGAGGGATAGGAGCAAGGCCACTCCGGCTGAGGCTAGCGTCGCGAGCAAGGCAATCAGCGCATTGCGCCATAGCCGGTCGTTCCATTCCTTCAAATCGGATTCCACATAGATGCCTCCCACCACGGCCCCGTTTCGGGTGATGGGGTGGAACAGAGCCAGCCGGTGGAGACTGGAAATTCCTTCCTCCCTGCGCAATGCTTGGGGGGGCAGTGGGACGGAGACATTGGCGCGGTAATACTCCGCCAGCATCTTGCCCTCTTGCGAGTACGCACTGGCGGCCAAGATGGCAGGTTTGGCGCGCAGCGCGGAGAGGACTTGGGAGGCGGCGTCGCGGTCGCCCGAAGCCAAGGCCGAGGCGCCATTCTGGCCGATGATTTCAGCCAAGGTCGCCAGATCGCGCAACATGGCATGGCGAAAGGTGAGCGCATCGTAAACGCCAAATGCCACATATGCCACCACCAAGGCTGCACTGCTGGTGAGCATTAGGATCCACATCAATTTGCAGCGGATGGTCGATTCGCGAAAGGCCTGCACTTAGATCCTCTCCCTTTCCCTTCTCTCGAACCCCCTGGACGAACCTGTGGGTCCTCGTCCCAACCCGCGAAGCTCGGGCGGTATGTGGCTCCTCCGCAGGGGGCTACGGCAGAGACCTCCGCGACCCACACCAATAAGCGGGCGCGGACCCAGGCCGGAAGGGACGCACACGCGCGGCCCGAATTTGGTCCCTCACCCTTATCTTCGGCGGAGATGGAGGTTAACTTGAGTCAAAAGAAGAGGCGCGGGAACGCGCCGCGATGCGCTCTGCCGGCATTAGTGGGCCAGTGAGGAAAAACCGCCGCGTGTAGCGCGGACCCCCGTCGTTAGGGTCCGCGGTTCTTCTTGAGGAAAATACGCAAATCTCAGAGACGGAAATCGCCGCTGCGCTTGCTTTTCAAATCCGCACGCGAAACGTGGTAAGATGCGCGCCGGCAAGACTTCCCGCGGAGGACCGCATCCCATGGGCACCAAAAGCCGTTGCGCCCTGCTGGCTTTGACTTTGGCGTTGGTCAGCGTCCTGTGCGCGTACGCCCAACTTCTCCCCCAGGTAACGTCCCCGCCCAACAAGCCGGCCGCTCCGAAGCCGGCGCAGATCGTCATCCAGACTTCGCCGAGTGCACAAGTCTATCTCGACGATGTTTTCAAAGGGCAGGCGAGCCCGCAAGGCCGCCTGGTGATTGACAATGCCAAGCCTGGAGATCGCGCCCTGCGAGTTTCGCTTGCCGGAAAACGGAACTACGAGCAGAAGGTAACGGTGATTGCGGGGCAAGTGACCAAGATCACGGCGGTGCTGGCAGACATTGCCGGAACTGTGGTGGTCCAGACTTCGCCCGGTGCAGCAGTCTTCCTGGACAGTACGAGCCGGGGCACGACGGACGCGAAAGGGCAATTAACTGTCCCCGAAGTGGCCGCTGGCTCGCACGAGTTGCGGATAGCGGCTCCGGGCAAGAAGGAGTTACGGCAGAACGTTACGGTACCCTCTGGGCAAGAGGCCAAGGTTGACGCGCGGCTGGCGGACCTCCCCGGAACTGTCTTGGTCCAGACTTCGCCGGGTGCGGCGGTGTTCCTGGACGGCTCCAGCCGGGGCACAACAGATACGAGGGGACAATTAGCTATCCCCGATGTCGCCCCTGGCTCCCACGAGTTGCGGGTAACGTCATCGGGCAAGAAGGAGTACCGGCAAAACATCACCGTGCCCGCTGGGCAAGAGGCCAGGGTTGAGGCGCCGCTGGCGGACCTAGCCGGAATTGTGGTGGTCCAGACCTTGCCGGGGGCGGCAGTTTTCCTCGACAGTTCCAGCCGGGGCACGACGGACGCGCGAGGACGATTAACTATCCCCGAAGTGGCCGCTGGCTCGCATGAGTTGCGGATAGCGGCACCGGGCAAACGGGAATATCGGCAGAACATTTCCCTGCATGTTGGCCAGGATGCCAGGATCGAGGCGCCTCTGGCGGACCTCGCACCCACGACGGGGGAAGCGAAGGTCAATCCTCAAGACGGCCTCAAGTACGTGTGGATTCCACCGGGCAGCTTTCAGATGGGCTGCTCGCCGGGAGACACCGAGTGTGGTGATAACGAGAAACCGCCGCATCAGGTTACCATTGCCAAAGGTTTCTGGCTGGGGCAGACGGAAGTGACGGTGGGGGCGTACAAACGCTTCGCCGGGGCGACTTTCCGGAAGATGCCATCTGCTCCAAGCTTCAATACTGGTTGGGCGAATGACCGCATGCCGATTGTGGAGGTGAACTGGGATAACGCCGACAACTACTGCCGGTGGGCGGGAGGGCGGCTGCCCACCGAAGCCGAATGGGAGTATGCGGCGCGAGGGGGAGGCACGGAGGCGCGCTATGGTTCGCTTGGCGAAGTCGCCTGGTATGAGGATAACAGCGGTGCCCAGGCGCACTCGGTGGGCGAGAAACAAGCCAACGGATTTGCTTTGTACGATATGTTGGGGAATGTGTCGGAGTGGGTGAGCGACCGGTACGACGAGAAGTACTATCAGCGTAGCCCCTCGCAAGACCCGGCGGGGCCGGCGAGCGGAAAACTACGCGTTATCCGTGGCTTGGGCTGGGACGACGTGCACATGACGGTTCGGGTTTCCCAGCGCCAATTTTCGGACCCGGGCGGCAGGTTGAGCGATGTCGGGTTCCGTTGTGGCGGGGGAGTTTTCCCTCCTTGACCCTTTTTCCTTTTCCCTTGACGCTTTTGTGAATTCTGAATTCTGAATTATGAATTATGAAAAGACCACGTCGGTCCTAGTCCGACAATTCCATCATTCACAATTTATAATTAGTGGATCAGTGTTTGGAGTATAGATCGAGGAAAGCGCGGAATCGTTTACATGTCTGCACCCTGAAAGGGAGGGTGAGGGTCATGAGCCCCAAAGGGGCGACCCGGTCCAGCCCAGGGCAACGCCCTGGGGTAACAAGCGCGGTTGATTTCAGCGCCTGAGCCCCAAAGGGGCGACCTAATCTAGCCCAGGCCAACGGCCTGGGTTAAGCACGAAATCAAATTCATATCTGCGCCCTGAACGGGCGCGCCAACCAAACCCATGCCACAATCGCTATCGAAGTTGTACATCCACCTTATCTTCAGCACCAAGCAACGCGAACCTCTGCTCCTCCGGCCGCTTCGCGAGCGGGTGCACGCCTACCTGGCAACGGTGCTCAACACCCTCGACTCTCCGGCCCGCCAAATTGGCGGCATGAGCGATCATGTTCACATTCTCTTTCGGATGTCGAGGAACCACGCCTTGGCGGATGTGGTGGAAACCATCAAAACCAGTTCCTCTAAGTGGATCAAGACGCAAAGCCCCGCCCTGCGGGCGTTCCACTGGCAAAATGGTTACGGCGGCTTTTCGGTGAGCCCGTCGGAAGTGGAGGCGGTGGCCGAATACATCAACCGCCAGGAGGAGCACCACCGGGTTGTAAGTTTTCAGCAGGAGTATCGGAAGTTTTTGCAGACGCACGGGGTCGAATACGACGAACGGTACGTGTGGGATTAAAGCGAGATCGTGGGTCGCCCTTACAGGGCTCGCTCGTTGAATCGGATTCGGCTTCTGGACCCAGGCCGATGGCCTGGGCTAGAATAGGTCGCCCCTTTGGGGCTCAAGAACTGGCGGAAGTTCTCTTTCAGGAAATGCCGCAGACCTCAAAGGCGGAGGTCTGGGCTACGCTTGCTCGAAGGAATTCTTCTTGGGTTTTTGCGGAGACGTAAGCGGCAGCCAGTTTAGCTGCTTCCAGGATGTCCAGCAGATAGGCAACGTCACGCGGCATAGAGAACCCGCGCCGAACCCAATATGGCTTTTCGACGGATGTAATTCCGACTGCTTTCAAGGCCTCGCCGGCTTACCAGATCCACTTCGCGAGCAAAGATTTCTTTGAGTTCTTCCTCCATCTGGACCAGATCGAACAGGCTGGGGTGGGAGTCCGGTTCAAATGTCACGAGCACGTCTACATCGCTCGCGGGGCCAAAGTCCGGCCGCAAGGCCGAGCCGAATAGGGCGAGCTCGGCAATTTTCCACTTCTGGCAGAATTCGCCCATTCGTGTCGGGTTTACCTCACTGAGCATGCTCATCCCCACACCCTCCAATTGCCGTATCCGAATAATATCATTGTACCCTGAGTATTCCTCGCGAGAGCGGCTTTCCTCCCGGGGGGCGCTACGGCGACTTTGCGCAGCGGAAGCCAATGGTGGCGGAACGCGTGGAGGCATGGTCGAGATTTCTGGTCGTGGTGGTCACGTGGAATCTGTCGGATTGGTAAGAGCCGCCACGGATGACTTTGGCATCAGCGGGGATTACGAACGTCGGTTGACGGCCGGGGTAAGGCCTGTAATCGTCCGCAGTCCATTGCCAAACGTTCCCTGACATATCAAGCACGCCGAACCGGCTGGCGGCGTCGCGATGAGCGCCCACCGCCTCCGGGCGGCCCAGAGCCGCCTCGGCGCTGTTGGTTAGAGCCGCGCTGAAATCATTGCCCCACGGATAAAGCCTGCCTTCTGTGCCGCGCGCCGCGTATTCCCACTCTGCCTCCGTGGGCAGACGCAAGCCTTTCGAGGTGCAGTAAGCGTTCGCGTCCTCCCAGGAAAGGCCCGTGACCGGCCACTCGG
>JBEKAD010000272.1:0-11051 GCA_050018435.1 Terriglobia bacterium | reverse complement strand
GTACAGCTCGGGCTTTCCACATCCTCCATCCGGGAGAATACAGCATCACGACAGAGTTGTCCAGAACAAGTTATAAATGTTTAAGGCTAATGGCATTTGAAGGCCGGAACAAATTCACCCTGGGTCGCGACCCGCTTCCTTTGCGGGCTGATTCAACTCTGATACAATCTGACATGATGCAAGCCACGCTCAATAAGACCACTTCAACATTAAGCTGCGGAGATTCCAGGGAAATGGACTGGATTCCGTCGGGGTCTGTCCACCTGGTCCTTACGTCCCCGCCCTATTGGACACTTAAAGAGTACCCGCGCCACAAGAGCCAGCTTGGGCTCATCGAAGATTATGACGCTTTTCACGATGAGCTCGACAAAGTGTGGAAACATACTTTTCGAGTTCTAGTCCCGGGAGGCCGCCTCGTCTGTGTCGTGGGAGATGTCTGCCTGTCCCGCCGTCGCCACGGCAAGCACTCCGTCATGCCCCTGCACGCTGACATTGTAGTTAGGGCTCGGAAGATTGGCTTCGACAACCTAAGCCCTATTTTTTGGTACAAAATCTCGAACGCCAGCTACGAGGTTGAGAACGGTTCCAGCTTCCTGGGGAAGCCATACGAGCCGAACGCCATAATCAAAAACGATGTGGAATTTATCCTGATGCTTCGAAAGCCTGGGGGATATCGCCAACCGACTGACGAACAGCGCGAAGCTTCCAAGCTGACGAAGGAAGAATACCAGCAATGGTTTCAACAGGTCTGGAATGGCCTGATGGGTGAGTCTACGAAATACCATCCGGCTCCCTTTCCCGAGGAGCTTGCCTACCGCTTGGTGAGGATGTTTTCGTTTGTCGGCGATACGATTCTTGACCCCTTTATGGGCACAGGAACCACGCTGTTAGCCGCTGCCAAGTGCGGTCGGAGCAGCATTGGAGTCGAGATCGACCCTTCCTACGTGAAAATGGCCAAAGCAAGGCTGGAGAAGGAACTGAGTACGCTTTTCGATCAGGAGCGGCCCTCGATCATCGTCCGCTAAATCGCCGTTCGTAGAGACTTCCAATCCTTCCAACAAAATTCTCGTAATGGATGCTGTCTCCGGGCTGAGGGGCCAGTGATCCCTTTACGAGTTTTGCTGCCGACTCCCCGTCGTAATCAACCACAATGACCGCCAGGGCCTCCGGCTGGTCGCTGGGATCTCCAGGTTCATTTCTCAGTGGGATTCTGGCGAAGATATTGATGGTGTCCTTGACGATCTTTTCCATATCAAATTTTGGCCTCACCAGCCCCTTGGCAAATTCGTCGGGGTTCTCATATTTCGGCGAGACGTTGACCACCACGATTGCGCCGGCAATACACTCGCGTCGATGGTTGTGCATGTGGTTCGAATACGCGATGATGTCGCCCTATCTGTTCTTTCTGGCCTTTCCGTGAGCCGTCATAATCGTTTTGTTTTCCACTGAGATGCATACAGAAATGAGGGGAAGCTTGAGCTTCTCGAAGAGCACGAGATCGACCGTCCGGACGGCGCTGGCCGTATTGACTTCGGAGTTTTTCTTGGGCGTTAGAACCTCAGACTGAATTGCAGCTCGGATCGCCGGACATGGGGCAACCAAGTCGGCGACTACGAACTCCGACAGGGCGTTGGAATTCTGCTGAGCTCTTGGGTTAAAACCGATGTTCTGATTCATCCAGCGGACATAGGATTCAGGGGCTCGCATGGTCCGCCCATGTTATCACGTGGCAGGTCAGCGGGGTAGGGGTTCGGGATTCGGGGCTCGAGACTAAACGTTAGCTGTGGGCTGTGAGCTGTTAGCTGGTTCCTGACAACTGAAAACTGTGAACTGAAGACTTATTTTCAGCGGCGTGCCCCATTCAGATTGACGACGTGCGGGCTCGCGTTTCGCGCATGGGAAGAGTAGTGACGAGTGGCGAGTGACGAGCGAACGGTGCCAAGAGCAGTGACGAGTGCTGAGTGACAAGCGGCGAGTGACCAGTGGCAAGGGCGGGCGATGCTCACCCCGAGGCCGAACGCCGTTCGGCCGTACACGGGCCCCTGAGTCCCGAGCCCCGAATCCCTAACCCCCAGCCCCTAGCCTCGCCCTTCCGGCCGCTTCCTGCCTATCCCGACTCGTCGGGACTCGCAGAAGGCGCTCGCTGCCTAGTGCTCTTCGGGCTGCCCGCAGAGTTCCAGCATTTCCGCGTCGGTCAGCAGGCGGTCCATGTGTTTGGCGCGGGTCAAGATTCTTTCCACCAACTCCGTGTGGGCGGGAATACCCTGTTTTTCCAGCCAATGGATCACGTTTGCCTTGCCGCTCAAAGGGCCGACCTCGATTTTCTGCTCCAGCCCAAACCAATGCGCGGGCACTCCGGAATAAACTTGGTTGGCCAACTCAACGTCCTGCTTTTTGAGGGCCTTGATGACGGCGGCGGCGTGGACGCCGGTGGCGGTGCGAAAGGCATCCGCGCCCATCGCCGGGTAGTTCGGCGGAATCGGCACTCCCACAGCTTCCGCGACGGCCTCACAATATTCCTTCAGCTTCGTCAGGTCGCGATCGATCGCGCCCATCAATCGCAGGTTGACCAGCAACTGGTCCATGGCGGTGTTGCCCACGCGTTCGCCGATGCCCAACGCCGCGCCGTGCGCCTGGTCGGCGCCCGCCGCCAGCGCCGCCAGGGCATTGGCCACCGCCAAGCCACGATCGGAGTGGCCGTGCCAGTCAATGCGAACTTTTTCGCCCGTGGGCTTTACCACCTCCTCGCGCACAAAGCGAATCAGGGCCTGCGCGCCCCGAGGGGTAACGTGCCCCACCGTGTCGCACACCACGATGGCGCGGGCGCCGCACTCAATCGCGGTGGTGTAAAGCTTCTTGATCACTTCGGGGCGGGCGCGCGTGGTGTCTTCGGTCACATACATGGGCGGCACGCCCATGCTCACCGAGTATTTCACCGCATGTTCCGTCGTGCGCAGCAGGAAGTCCAGCGTCCAGTCTTCCGCATACTGACGGATGGGGCTGGAGCCCAGGAACATGGCCGATTCAATCTCCACCCCCGTGGCCTGCGCAATGTCGGCAATGGGATGAATGTCAGCCTCCACCGTGCGCGCCGCACAGTTGGGGCGAATGCGGAGCTTGGCGCTGGAAATCTCGCGCACCAGCCGCAGGACGTCCGCTTTGGCGCGCGGCCCCGCGCCCGGAAGGCCCAGGTCCGCAGAGTCAATTCCCAGCGCTTCCATCAAGTGGAGGATGCGCAACTTCTTATCGATCGGCGGGTCGAGGACCGAGGGCGATTGCAAACCGTCGCGCAGCGTCTCATCGTCGAGCCGAGGCGCGACGGGGGAGGCCCATTCCGGACCGTCCGCCCGATTCCAGTCGTAGATGAGATCGCTGCGATACGTCATTCAAGATTCAGGAGTCGTAGCCGCAGAGTCGCAAAGATGGGAAAAGATGGGAACTGGTAGTGAAGCCGCAAATCCACTGCACTCACTTCTTCTCATGCCTCTCAGACTTCTCAAGTAACTGGCCGAAGAATCCTGTTTTCGTCACTCCCTTTTTACCGTCTTCGTACCCCTGGTCGTACGACGCGTGGGCAGTTCGCTGGTCCCACAGCATACCTCCCGCCTGAACCTCCGCGGAGACATCGGCAGCGCCTCTCCGATGTTGTCTAGCGTCCCAGAGGAAACCAACCACAAACACCACCAAACCGTATGCGGCTAGTAGAAAAAACGAAAAGTATTCCATCATGCTTTTCTATTCCTTTCGAGCACAAGAGAAGCAGCATTATATCCTTCTTCCGCTGCCGCTGCACTCAAAGGTCCAAAAGGGAGTGCCTACTTCTCAAACTCCCCAGCTCTGCCGCGAAGAAAAGCCCCCAGCAGGTTGACGGGCCGCTGTTGATACTTCTGTCCCGCCGTCGAATGATCCGCCGCCACCGGGCGATAGAGCGTGTGGCAGCGTTCGCAGCGGTAGAGCTCGGCATTCTTGCCGAATTCCTTCCGGGCCGCTTCCTGTTCCTCGCTGAAAGCGAGCCGCAGCGGGTGGTAGTAGTACCAGCGCTTCAGGTGCCCGACGCACAATTCGCCCTTGGCATCCTTTTCATCACAGGCGCGCTGGCCGGGCTTCTTGTCTTTGACCTTCAAAGTTGCAGTGCTCACTGCGGCACTCTCCTTTACTACTCATTCCGAAATTCTTCTCGCGCCCCAAAGAAGACGCTCACCACAGAGTGCACAGAGACCACAGAGAGAAGTACTTCTGCTTGCGTGGGTAGGGATCACGGTTCCTTAGTCTGTTGGCCCACAGTCTTGATCCGCATTTGTTCTCCGTGACCTCTGTGAACTCCGTGGTGAAATCTTTCTTGTGTTGCCGTCGGCAGCCGCGCCGTGAACCGCTGGATTTTACCCGCCACGCAACGCATTCCCGAGCAACTTGTCGCCATTCTAACACAGAGGGCACGGAGCTTCGCTATTTTGCGATGGGGTGATTCAGCGATTGAGTGATTTAAAATCGCCAAATCGCTAAATCACTCAATCACTAAATTCGCTTGCTCGTACTCCACATTCATCAGACAAAGCCCTTGTGCAGGCGCAGTGGGGCCGGCTTGGGTGCGATCGCGCGCGGCAAGTATGCTCGGGATATCGCTGGGGGCGAGCTTGCCCCTCCCTACCTCGATCAGAGTCCCCACGATGTTTCGCACCATGTAGCGAAGAAAGCCCCTCCCTGTCACCTCATACACCAGCATCGAGGCTCGTGGGCGCCAGAGGAGGCGCGAGCGAAGAATGACGCGCACGTTGGACTTGGTTTCTTCGTCCTCTTGCGCGTCGGCGGCTGCGAAGGAGGTGAAGTCATGCTCACCTTCAAAGAGCCCCGCCGCCTGCGCCATCCGTGCACGATTCAAAAAATACGGGTGGTGGTAAACAAATCGCCACAGGAGTGGTGAGCATGCCGGGGTCGTCACAATTCGATACCGGTAAGTCTTGCGTCGGACGTCGTAGCGGGCGTGAAAAGTTGCGGCGACATCGTCCGCACCCTTGATGCGCACGGTGGGCGGGAGCAAATTATTCAGCGCCTTGACGAAATTCACACAGGGAATCGTGGACGCGGTGTGGAAATTTGCCACCTGATGCGTGGCATGCACACCGGCGTCGGTTCGCCCCGACCCGCACACTTGCGTGGGAGCGCCGGTCAGCTTATGGAGCGCACCTTCAAGACATGCCTGGATGGTGGGACCATCCGACTGACGCTGCCAGCCGCAAAAGTCGGTTCCATCATAGGCCAGAATTAATCTGATGTTTCGCATGACACCGTTATTCTACCAAGCGGATTGCCCTTGTGCCTAAGTTACACTGCGATTCATGATTGATCCATGGGGGCATCGGTTGATCGGTTCATCGTTTCATCGGGCCATCTAAAACCAACCTCCAAGCCCACCTGCTGCCGCAAACCATGCCACCGCCTTAATCACCACAAGGTTGTCTCTCTGGCAGGCGAGTGATAAACTTTCGTGTCTTGCTTTTGAGCGCACGGGTCGCCAAGCCTGCGCATTCCCCGGTCTTCGGACGCCGGAGCGGCCAAGCGAGCCAGGGATTGCTGGCGGCATGGCCGTGCCGGGTGTTCCCTGTTCCGATGAGCTTGCGTCGAAGCCGACCGACATAACCCTTCCGTCTCAGGGGCGGACCTTGAGTCAGGATCAATGCCAACGGCTGATGACGATCCGTGAAACTTTGCGTCCAATCATTGCGTAATACCCGGTAGTGCTGATGACTGAAAAACAATCGCTTTCTGGAGCAGCGCTCTCGGAGCGCCGAAAGTGCGGCGGTCGGAGACCGCCGCTACAGCTTTCAAGGGAGAAGGATATTCGATGAAGCCTTACCGTCAACGCCTCGTCGCCTTAATGTTCGTTGCAGGTATTCTTGTAACCGGGCCTTGCCTTCATGCGCAACAGGCCCCACCCGCGCCCGCCGCGCCCCTGCAAAACTTTAATATGAATTTCGGGAACACGCGGTGGTTTCCGACCGTCTGGGACCCGTATCAGTCGCCCTATGTTCCCGAAACGAAAATGAGCAATTCGGAACGTTTACACTCCTTGCTCAGCGACGGCAAGCTGCATCTTTCCATTCAGGATACGATTGAATTGGCGCTGGAGAACAATCTCGATATCGCTGTGGCGCGCTATAACATTGCATATTCGCAGACCGACATCCTCCGCACCCAGGGTGGCGGCTCTGCCCGCGGATTCACGGGATCATTCACATCCTCGGCGCTGTTCTCCGGCGCCATCGGCGGCGGCGTCAGCGCCGGCGGTTCCGGAGTCAGTGGTGGAGGGGGCGGGTCAGCCGGCAGTTCCACCGCCACGCAGTTAGGCGGCGGTTCCTTTGACCCCTCGGCCTTTTTCTCCTACGGCTGGAACCGCAATACCACGCCTTTGGGAACCACCGTCCTGACCGGCGTCCCCTCGGAAACCCTCCAGGGAGCGAGTTACTATGCCGGCATGAACCAGGCCTTCCAGACCGGAACCAGCTATGAAGTCGTGGTGGGGGGCGCGCGCGTAGCAACCAATGCGCTCACCTCCGTTTACAACCCGAGTGTCCAATCCGTCCTGGCGGCGGGATTTACCCAGCCCTTGTTGAATGGATTTGGCCGTCGCGCCAACGCCCTGCAAATCCGCGTTGCCAAGAATGATGCGAAAGTCGCCGATTCCGTCTTTCGCCAGCAGGTCATCACCACCCTGGGGGCGGTCCTGAACGAATACTGGGATTACCTCTCTTTCAAGGAAAATGTGCGTGTAAAGGAGCAGGCCCTGGCGTATTCACAGAAACTCCTGGAGGACAACAAGAAGCAGGTGGAAATTGGAACCCTTGCCCCGATTTCAGTGGTGCAGGCCGAATCCGAGGTAGCTACGGACCAGCAGGCCCTGATCGTGGCCCAAACCAACCTGCAACAGCAAGCCGAATTGATTAAAACCGCACTGGCCCGGCAAGTGGACTCCGATCTCGCCGCTGCCCAGATTGAGACCGAGGACAAACTCCCCGCACCCCGGCCGGATGACGTTCCACCCCTGGAAGAGGCGTTACAGAAGGCCTTTGCCAATCGCCCCGAGATCGAACAAACCGAATTGAAATTCCGGGATCAGGACATGACCATCGCCGCGCGGCGCAACGGTCTGCTCCCCTCCTTGAACGTTTTTGGCACCTACATCGCTTCCGGGCTGTCCGGCGACCAACTTATTTGTCCTGCGGGGACCACAGCCTATGGAAAGAACTGTGTGTCCGGCAGTACCCTGATTGCTCCCACGGGAACGACGGCCGGCGGGGTTTCACAAGCCCTCGGCCAAACCTTCCGGGGCGACTATCCTAACTATTCTTTCGGCGTCAATCTCTCCATCCCCATTCGCAACCGGCAGGCGCAGGCGGACGCCGCCCGCGCACAATTGGAGCGCCGACAGCTTGAGACCCAGTTGCAGCAATCGAAGAATAATATTGCCCAGCAGGTGCGCACCGCGTTGATCGGCGTCATTCAGGCCAAAGCCCAGATCAATGCCGCCGTCAAGGCCACGATCTACGCTCACCAAACCCTCGACGCCGAGCAGAAGAAATTTCAATTGGGCGAGTCAACCGTCTTCTTCGTCATTCAGATGCAACGCGATTTGGCCAACGCCGAGGGGAACGAGGTCACCGCGCGCTCTACGTACGCCAAGGCCATTACGAATTACCAGCAGGCGGTGGGCACTGTCCTCGCTGACTACAATGTGGAATTAAATGATGCGATGCAAGGGACGGTGACCCGCGTTCCCAACATTCCGGGCTCGGCAGAAACCCCGGGGCCGGTAAAACTACAATAGTAAATTGTGAATTATAAATTATGAATTACAGACCGCTATCCACGAACGGAGTCTTCCGTAATGAAAACAAGAAGGCGGGCGCCGAGGTTGCAAACGAGCTTTCCCACCGCCTGCCCTCTGCCGGCGAACAGCGATGGGAGGAACAAACCCTCAAGCCCGCTCTGAAAAAATCCCCTGAGCGCCAGGAAGTGTTCACCACCCTTTCGGATGTACCGATCAATCGCCTTTATACGCCCGCGGACCTTTCCGAATTCGATTATTCCCAAGACCTGGGTGACCCCGGCGAGTATCCCTACACGCGGGGGATTCATCCCACGATGTATCGTAGCAAGATTTGGACGATGCGCCAGTTCTCCGGATTTGGGAGCCCCGAGGACACCAACCAGCGGCTGCACTATTTGCTGAGGCAAGGCCAGACGGGCCTTTCCATCGCTTTTGATTTGCCCACGCTGATGGGCTACGACAGCGACCACCCGCTGGCCGAGGGCGAAGTGGGCCGCTGCGGCGTCGCCGTTTCCTCCCTCGCGGATATGGAAACCCTGCTGGCGGGCTTGCCCCTCCAGCAAGTGACCACCTCCATGACCATCAATTCGCCCGCCGCCATCATTTGGGCGATGTACCTGGTGGTCGCGGAAAAGAGCGGAGTGGATTGGAAAAAGATCTCCGGCACCACGCAGAACGACATCCTGAAAGAATACATTGCGCAGAAAGAGTACATCTACCCCCCCGCCCCTTCCATGCGCCTGGTAGTGGATACCATCACCTTCGGGGCGCGCGAGGTTCCGCGCTGGAATCCCATCTCCATTAGCGGCTACCACATTCGCGAAGCGGGTTCGACGGCGGTGCAGGAGCTCGCCTTCACCCTGCGCGATGGAATCGAATACGTGGAGTGGGTCCGGCGGGCGGGCCTGCCGGTGGATGAATTCGCCCCACGCTTGAGTTTCTTCTTCAACGCCCACAGCGATTTGTTTGAGGAAGTAGCGAAATATCGGGCGGCGCGCAAAATCTGGGCGCAGGTCATGCGCGAGCGGTTTGGCGCCACGAACCCACGCTCCTGGCTCTGCCGCTTTCATGCCCAAACGGCGGGCTGTTCGCTTACGGCGCAGCAACCTTACAATAATGTTGTCCGCACCACCCTCCAGGCGCTGGCCGCGGTGCTAGGCGGAACCCAATCGCTGCACACGAACTCCCTCGATGAGGCGTGGGCGTTGCCCACGGAAGAAGCCGTCACCATCGCCCTGCGCACCCAGCAGGTGTTGGCCCACGAGAGCGGTGTGCCCGATACCGTCGATCCCCTGGCCGGTTCCTATTTCATCGAAAAGTTGACATTGGAAACGGAGCGCGCTTGTTACGATTACTTCCAGAAGATCGATTCCATGGGAGGCATGGTGGCCGCCCTCGAGCGCGGATATCCGCAAAAGGAAATCCACGACGCCGCATACGCCTATCAAAAAGCCGTCGAGAGCAAGGAAAAGATCATTGTCGGCGTCAATGATTATGTGACGGAGGAGGACCGCCCCATCAAGCTTCTGGTCATTGACGACATCGTGGCGCGCCAGCAGGTCAAAAAGCTGGAGGAAGTGCGGAAAAAGCGGGATAATGCCCGTGTCCAGCGGGCGCTCGAGTCGCTGGGAAGCGCCGCCGCGACCGACGCGAACTTGATGCCCTACATCCTGGAATGTGTGCGCGCGTACGCGACCGTAGGCGAAATGTGCGACGTGCTGCGCGAGGTGTTTGGCACTTACGAGGAGCCGGCGTTTCGATGAAAACAATTCTGAATTCTGAATTATGAATTCTGAATTGAATACAGCAGGAAGTGTAGCGCGGACCTGTTTTGTAGGTCCGCGGCTTTTTCGCAATTGCCGATTTTCGATTGCCGATTGATGATTGCACGAATCGGGAATCGACAATCGACAATCGTCAATGGACGAGCCGCGGACCTACAAAACAGGTCCGCGCTACACCTGCTGGGGTAGGATTAAAAGGAGAGTTTTGCATGGCAACCAAGACCCTGCTGACAATCGAGCAGTTCGATCAGCTCCCTACCCGGGAAGGAATCCTTTATGAGCTCAACGAAGGGGAAATAGTCACCACGACCGAGCCCATGCCGAGACATAATTGGGTAAGAGACAACATTGCGGCGGCGTTAAGGGATTTTGCTCACCCGCGACACCTCGGCAGAGTTTTCATGGAAACCGGTTACCAACTCTCGCCCGAAACCGTGCGAATTCCGGATGTCTCCTTGGTACCGGCAGGCCCGATGCGTGGAATTGACCTGGACAGACGCATTCAGGGCGCTCCGGCGCTGGCCATCGAGGTCGTCTCGCCCACCGATCTCGCGGAGGAATTGACGCAGAAGGTCAAGCAGGACCTCGCGACCGGGGCTAAGGCGGTATGGGTGTTCTATCCCAAGACCCGCGAAGTGCAAGTTTTCCGTGCCGACGGTGGGAGCTTGGTCCGCCGCGAGCATGAGACACTCGAAGACCCTGACATACTCCCGGGCCTCTCGGTCGATTTGAAATCAGTGTTTGACCAACGGTGAGCTGCTCAATGCCTGATCGACGCATTCGCGTATTATTCGCCAAGCCCGGCCTGGACGGCCACGATCGCGGGGCCAAGATTGTGGCGCGCGCCCTTCGCGATGCAGGTATGGAAGTCATCTACACCGGCTTGCGGCAGACCGCTGAGCAGATTTCGAGCGCAGCCGTGCAAGAGGACGTCGACGCCATCGGCATCTCGATTTTATCCGGCGCGCACAACACGATAATCCCGCGCATCTGCGCGCTGCTGCGTGCCGAGGGCATGAATGATGTCCTTTTGGTTGTGGGCGGCATCATCCCCGATGAGGATATCCCAGGATTAAAGCAGGCCGGCGTCGCCGAGGTCTTTCAGCCCGGCGCGTCCACGCAGACCATTGTCGAATTCATCCGTAAGAATGTGAGAGAAGCCAGTGGTTAGCGGCGAGTGGCTAGTGGTTAGAGAAAAGCAAATAGCCGCCAAGGCTGCCTTTCTAACCACTATCCACTAACCACTAGCCACTTGTTTCGCCATGGATCTCTCCAGCTATAATTCCGTTGCCGTGCTGGCGTTTCCGCCAACCGCAGGATATCCGCGCTTGACCACCGCCATTCTAGCGGAGTTAGATGATCTCCTCGATGAAGTCAAAGGATGCGGCCTGTTCAGCGGGGTTGTGATCGCATCCAACGCCAAATCCTTTGCCACGGGCGCA
>JBEKAD010000271.1:0-7299 GCA_050018435.1 Terriglobia bacterium | reverse complement strand
CCTTTCAGCGTGGCGTAACGCGGCTTGTTGATGCCGGATTGAATGGTAATCACGGCGGGCAGCGGCAAGCTGATCCACTGGAACCAGCCGCCCTCCAATTCGCGCTTCACGCGCAGCGCGCCACCCTCCACTTGGATTTCCATGATGATGGTGGAGTGCGGCAGACCGAGGAATTCCGCCAGCACCACCCCGGTCTGGGCGGCTCCGAAATCGTCGGACTGCAATCCGGTCAGAACGATGTCGGGCTTCTCTTTTTCGATCGCCTTGCCCAGAGCGCGCGCGATGCCGAAAGCATCGAGCGTGGCGAAGGCAGGGTCGTCGAGATGCAGCGCGCGGTCGGCCCCCTTGGCCAGGGCCTCCTTGATGGCCTGCTGGGCGCGCGCCGGTCCGAGCGTGGCGAGCACCACCTCGCCGCCATGCTTTTCCTTCAGGCGCAGCCCTTCTTCCAGCGCGTAAATATCCGGCTCATTGACTTCAAAGCTGAGATCGGTTTCCTGCACCCAGGTGGCAGCGGCATTCAGCCGCAGCACGGAGTCTCGGGCGGGAACTTGCTTGATGCACACGACGATTTTCACGGCGACAGGTCACTCCTGCAAGGGATCATCCAATTTCTTGCAAAGCCAAGGAATGAGTCCGGCGCGGGCCATTATATGCGAATTGGGGCAGGGGCGCAGTGGTTTAACAGGTTCCTAGCGAATAAGGGGGAAGGGCGGGGATGAACGGCCTGCGAAAAAATCCTTCCATGCGTCATTCTGAATCTTCCGCTGTAATCCTGAGCGAAGGGCCGGACGGATCACCAATCCGCAACGTTGCTGGGTTCCCGCTGGCTTACGGCGTCAAGTCTGCGCCCGCATCGTGCGCGAATACACCTAATTAATAGTATCCAATTGAATCCGGCTAAGTATGACAGGTGGAAAGGCGTGATCCAGTCCCCATTGTAGTAACCCCCATATTGCGTTGTAGAGTTTGGCTATTCATAAGGCAGGCTGTGTATCAGCTCTTTTTCTGATGAAGAGGGTTGCTTGTTCCCAGAACCGGGCCCAGGAAGGCTCCTCTTGGTGAGTAGAGAAAATTCGCTTTCCCCCACCCCTCGCAGGGAATCCTCCCCCCGCCAGGGAGGAGAAGCCTCCAACCGCTCAATCAAACGACGTTGCAAAATCTTGACTTCATCCTGGTAGCCAGGAGACAGGGCAAGGTCCACGTTTTCCAAAGGGTCGGTGGTCCGGTGGTAAAGTTGCTCGTTTCCATCAAAATCCCTTATGAAATGCCACTCGGGGGTTACCAAACTGATGGATTCTTCAGAGGAGTATTCGGAGACCACCAGGGGCTGCGCATCGCAAGTGACCGGAGGAAAGGTCCAATAGCAGCGCAAACTCTTTGGCTCCGGGGCCGGACTCGCACCCTGGGACAAATCGAGGATTGTAGCGAACAGTTGTTGAAGACTTACCAGATCAGTAATCCGTCGTCCCGCAGGGATTCCAGGTCCAGCAATGATCAGGGGGACATGCAGCAACTCCCAACTGATCCCCCATCGGTGACCGTAATGGCCGTGGTCGCCCAGGCTTTGGCCATGGTCGGCAAAAACGACGATGTAGGTATTCGACCACTCAGGAGAAGCTTCGAAGAGGCGCAGAAGGTTGCCGATCTGCCGGTCTTCATAGGCAATCGCACTGTCATACCCAGCGACAACCGTCGCCCGCTCCGCGGCGGATTTCGGGTCTGCAACGAGGTGCGAGAACCCGTGAATTTCTGCGTTGACACGCTGGGCCAAGCTCGTGTGCGCGTCCCCGAACTCATCCCCTATTTCGCGGATTGGGCTATAGGGTTCGTGAGCATCAAAGTAATTAATGAAGAGAAAGAAGGGCTGCTGCGAGTGATTGCCGAACCAATGCATGACGGACTGGCTGACCTCGCGAGCATCGCGGCGCCGGAGGGGGTCCACACGGACGAGAGGATGATAGAAGAGATATAAAAACAGCTTGAACGCACCAATGCTGTCCAGGTCGGAGCGGAACGAGTCGTCGCCATCTTCGTAAAAGTCAAATCCTTGCGCGATCCCGGTTCGTCTCGTCCCCATCACGAAGTTCGCATTGAAACCCACGGTGCTGTAACCACGGGATTTCAGTATGGAAGCCAGCGTCAACAACCCGCTTGCCAAAGGCACGTTGCCGTCGGCGGCGTGCTGATGGGGCAAAAGACCCGTAAATACCGACGCAAAGGATGGCAGTGTCCAGGGAGCGGTAGCCACAGCCGTCTCAAAAAGCACCCCTTTTTTCGCGAGGTTGTCCAGATTGCTTGTCGTCGAGCGGGAATAGCCATAGCTGGAAAAGTGATCCGCGCGTGCAGTATCAAGCGCAATCATGATGATGTTGGGTTGATTGGCCGTTGCCCATCCTGCAAGCACGGTTGAGCCTGGGAGTGTAGCTCGCGCGCCGATCAGGGAACTCACAAAGGCGAAAAGAACGGTTGCGGCAAGGGACGCACCGCCGAACAATATCGCCAGCCAGCGAAGCCTTGGAAAGAACACCGCTGCGCGGGGGTACCGTCGGAGAGCTGGCCAAAACCACACTGACGCGATCGCGGCAATGAGACCCCCGAGCAGTGAGTAACTCAGGACAGACAAACTCCTAATACCGTGGGTCCATCTCCAGAATACCGCATAGACTGCCACAATTGAAATGTATGCGCCGGTGACGAAACAAATGATTGCCACGAGATAGGAGGTGAGGCGGAGATTGTTCCGATGACCGAGTTCTGCAATGATACCCAGAATCAGGCCGACGAAGCCAAAGGCCAAGGCGTCAACCAAAGGGGCAAGAAACAGGACTGCGGGTCCAGGGCGAGCTACGGAAAAGGTGATAAAGCTGATACAGCTCTGCACATGAAGGAAAATTCCTTCACAGGCGCCCAGACACACACCCAGCAACAAAGCCGCTAAGACCCAGCGTGCTGTGACCCTCCCAGATGACACGTGTACACGCATGGCCGCTCGGTTCCACCCGATGTGGACAAACTCTGGAGTTATTGACCCCGCAAGAACAAAAAGTCTATCACCGCAAAATGCCGCCAGACAAGGGGTTTGTCGATCCCGTCGGGGTGTCCAGTTCACCGTTTCTCGTTCTTGCCATCCCCTCGTTGTACGCCTTCGGCCCAGCTTCCATCAAACGTAGCTTTTCAAATCGGGACACTACTCGTTCTCCTGAACCCGGAAGGCTTTGACCGCTGAGTTCGCCGAGGGCACAAAGCCCCCCGCTCAGAGAACATGCCGTGGCCACGGGCTTGTGCTACATTTCCTGTCGGAAGGAGGATGCGATGATGAATCAGCGGCTCGACGGGCGGGTGGCAGTGATCACGGGCGCCAGCAAGGGCCTGGGCAAGCACATGGCGGAAGCGTTGGCGGAGGCGGGGGCCACCGTGGCACTGGTGGCGCGCAGCGGCGATTTACTGGAGAGCGGGCGGGCGGAAATCACCGGCCGCGGCGGCAAGGCCTATGCCTTTGTCGGCGACGTCAGCGTGGAAGCCGACGTGGCGTCGCTCGCCGGCGAGGTCCGCAGGCAAGCCGGCGTTCCCGACATTCTCATCAACAACGCGGGCATCAACATTCGCAAGCCGCTCCACGAGTTCACCCTGGAGGAGTGGCGCCGCGTGATGTCCACAAACGTTGACGGCCCTTTCCTTTGCACTCGGGCCTTCGTGCCGGGCATGATCGAAAAGAAATTCGGCCGCATTATCAACGTGGCCTCCACCATGGCGCACGTCTCGCTGCCGCACCGTGCGGCGTACAGCGGGAGCAAGTTTGCCGTGCTTGGCATGACCAAAGCCCTGGCGCTGGAATTGGCGCCTTACAACATCACGGCCAATGCCATCAGTCCCGGGCCATTCGCCACGGAAATCAATCGAGCTCTGATGCAAGACCCCGTGCAACTGGCGGAATTCAATGCCAAGATCCCTTTGGGCCGTTGGGGCAAAATGGAAGAGATTGGAGCACTGGCCGTGTTCCTGAGTTCCGACGCCTCCGGTTTTATTACCGGCACCGACATCGTCATCGACGGCGGCTGGACGGCGCAGTGAATCTGCCCCACGCGTAAGGAGTGGTCAGATTGCGCGGCCGTCTAAGCTGGCGGAACTTTTGATCTCTCCACAAGGCAGGCATGTCTTCCACGGCGATTCCGGCACCGTACTCGATGTCCCACGCGATTATATTGCGCAGGAGCGTGCTCTTCCTAACGGCGCTTTTGCCAAAGACGACGATGTGTTTCCGGCGAGCGGCGGGGGGTGGCGAGGACGCGCCGGGAGCCGAAGGCGTCGTCTATTTTGCCGGTGGGGAGAGGGTGTATTGTCTTCACTTTAAAGGTCTTATCAACACATGGCGGCAAGAGTGCGAGGTCTTAATACCTTTATTATTCAAAAAAATAAAAAATTCTTGACAATGGATATATGTGCTCATACAGTGTTCATCGGGAGCATATGCATTGTGTATGCCTTATAGTAAAGACTGCTTGTTTTTAGATCTTACCACATACCATGTGCATCCAGACTTTTTGAGGTGAACCCAATGAGCTTAGTCGCCCCTGCCAGCATGGAGAAAAAGAGAGTTAACTTTGTTCTCTCCGAAAAGGCTTATTCGGAGTTGGCGCTAATGTCCAAGCGGACAGGGCGCTCAATGACCGAGTTGGTTAGGCTTGGATTGGGCCTAATCAAGATTGCTCTTGAAGCCGAGGAGAACAGCCACAAACTTATCGTCACCAATGCAGACGGAAACCCCTTGAAAGAAATCGTCTTACCAGGGTAGCTATTCCCACCGCTCTGGCAAATCAGACAGATCTTCCACCTCCTGGGGGGACACGGTTTCTTTCGGGCTTTCTTTGACGACAAGAGCAGGACCTGTAACCGGTCTCGTGAGCTCCTCGGTTGAAGGTATGTCTCTAATTTCCAGAACGACATTCTCCAAAAAGGTTTCCGTGGCGTATCTTACACTCAAAAGGCACCCCCTGGAACCCATAAAAACAACACCACTGCCCCCACAATAGTTCTATCAAAACCCAAAAGCAACGTCAGTGCAAAATACATTCAATATGAGTGTATTTTATGTATAATGAAATGAGGGTGCGTTCAGTTCTTTGTGGGTCGCTTCCCGAGGGTCTTAATCAATTCAAGAATTGCTTCGTCTCTTTTGCCCTGGTCTGTTATTTGTCCTACTAAACTCAGAGCGTTTTCGTCCCGACGAATTGCATCGAGCCTGGCGACTGTCTGCCCAAGGAACCTCATCAGAAAAAAGCTGAGGACGTCCATTATGACTCCTGCGATGGTGGCGATTCCGCTCCCAGGGCCAAAACCACGATACATAGATGCCCCAACGCCACCGAAGAGAAGAAGCGTTCCAAGGATCGCCATGATAAGACCGACGTTAAAAGCGATCTTCGCTTGCCGAAGGCACTCTGCGTGAATAAACGGCTGTATCGGACGCTGGAGCTGTGCTGCTATAGACGAAATATCATCTATCTCTTGCTCTTGGAATTCGTCTTCTCGAGGGTCCATTGGAAGTCTCCTCGCGCTGGTTGGTGCCGAGTTATAACCCACGGCACTAAGGAACACAAGAAGTAAATGCCATCACTCGCTACCGCGCCGTCCGTTTCTTCGCGAAAAATTCTTTTTTGTCGTGCGCCCGCTCAAACAACACGGATTTCCACGCTCTGGCGACCGCCCAGCGAGAACGAGCATCCCGGCATAAGTGTGGCGCAGCCCCTGCGCCGCTGCGGGTTGACGATTGCCAGTTTGCGCTTGGATTCGAAAGCGCGAAACTAAGGAAGAACCGCAGACTTCAAATACGGAAGTCTGCGTTACGCTGGCTCCGAACACATCCGCATAACGCTATCGGCCTCGGCTTCCCTCATGCTCTGAGGCGAAAACTCGCCATCTGTGAAGTCAGCGCCAACCGCCCCATGTGCCTGTTGACTATCGAACCCCAATGAGGTGCACAAGTACCCAAAATGGGCACAGATGCCAACTTGTTGACGGCGACCCATGCCCTGCGGTAGAGGATCGAATCCCCGGCCTCAATTCAAGCGGCAATTGACGCCCTTCTGTCAGGTTGCTAAGATGGCAGGGATCAGCATATGGAAGGAGCCAGACCGTGGATCGCCTGCATCGCCGTCAATTGAAGCAAGATGAATTTAAGGACACGTTAGTACAATTCGAAGAATATTTTAAACAGCACTACAAGGAAATCCTAAACCTAGCGATCATTGTGGCCGTGGTGGTCGGGCTCGCCGCCGGTCTGAAGTATTACACCGACCGCCAGGAAGCTGCCGCCAACGCCGATCTGGGCGAAGCGCTGGCGACGTTCCGCGCTTATGTGGGCCAACCCACGCCCGGCCAAAGCGAACCCGGCGGGGCCACTTACACCACCGCGCAAGAGAAATACAGGAAAGCTCTTCAACAATTTGATGCCATTTTAGATAAATACAAGATGCTCCCGCGGCCGAAGGCGGTGGCGATTGCGCGTTACCAGGCGGGCGTATGCCAGTCGCTCCTGGACGATCACAGGGGGGCGATGCAGACCTTGACGGAAGCCAGCATGGACCACGACGCGGAAATCGCCGCCATGGCGAAATTCGCCCTGGCGGGTGAGTTGGCGGAGTCCGGCAAGACGCCGGAGGCGGCCAAGCTTTATCAGGAGTTGGCCGATCACCCCACCCTGGCCGTGCCCAAGGCGAGTGCGCTGCTGGCCTTGGCAGACGCTTATCGCCAGTCGCAGCCGGCCCAGGCGCGCCAGATTTACGAGCGGCTGGAGAAAGAATTCGCCTCCAACGCCACGGTGACGCAGGCCGTCAAGCAGGACATTGCCAGCCTCGCGCCCTAGTGCGGTGTTTCGCAATGGGCTTGACACGGCAGCGCCCCGACCTGTCGGGGCTTTGGCCGGCAAGTCCGATTTCAGGACTCCGGTGGAGTCCATCGGACTCCAGAAACCGGAGATGCTGGCCCTACAGGACGGCTGATCGCGAGTTTCTCTCCCTGGCCCCACACCCAGAATCGGCGTCCGCAGAGCCGGTCGGCAGAGGGCGGACCGAATCCTTACAAATGGGCTGTTCCCTTGACTCAGCTACCAGAGGATGGCGGGGGCATAGGCGCTAGGATAAGCACCGTCGGCAGCCAGCCCGCGTAGCGGGTGTGGTCATTTCACTCGTGTCCAAAACAGTTTTTGAGTTATTGAGAGAAAGCGGCAGTTGCCCTCCTGTAACGGCTGTTTCAGAATGACGTTGTGGAAACATCTCTGAAGTCCGTTGAGGAGGGCACAAG
>JBEKAD010000270.1:0-13125 GCA_050018435.1 Terriglobia bacterium | reverse complement strand
TAACCCAGGCCGCTGGCCTGGGCTTTGCTAGGCCGCCCCTTTGGGGCTGAATGCGCGCACCCGCGGTGTCCAGCAGAAGATGTGGGACACGATCAGTTGGGGGAGAGGGGGGACCGCAAGGCAGAGGGGGCCCCACGTTTTGCGGGTCGTGGGGGTGAGGGGGGTCGAATATCGGGAACGGTCAGCTTAAGTGAACAGTATTGGGGTTAGAATGGACAGCGCACGGACGCGGCGTTGCCCGGCAACGCTTGCGCGTCTTGATCCAAGGAGAGCTACCTTGAAACGCGCCGCCAGCTTCCACTCGGATTTATCATTTTCTCCCTGCTTTCGCTGTGTGTAGGGCTGAGCGGCCCCTCTCTGAACGGGAGCCCGCAAGGGGCGAGCGCGGAGTCTTGCACGCGTGCTGCGATCGATCTCGACCGTCCCGGGCGGATCGACCGGAACCGGTGCGATGCTTGCGGGCATTGCGCGGAAGCCTGTCGCGGCGGGGCGCTGCGGTTGGTGGGCGAGTTCTGGCCGGTCGAGAAGCTGGCGGAATCCCTCTTGCGGGACGCCCCCTTTTATCGCCATTCCGGGGGCGGCGTCACGCTTTCCGGGGGCGAAGGTACGATGTTTCCCGACTACCTTCACTTCCTGCTGCTGGAACTCAAGGCACACGGCATGCACGTCACCCTGGAGACCTGCGGGGAATTCGATTATGAGATTTTCGCCCGCCGGATCCTTCCACATTTGGATTTGATCTTCTTCGCCCTCAAGATTCTTGATGGTGAGGAGAGCCTCCGGCACCTGGGGCGCTCGAACGCGAGAATTCTCCAGAACCTGCGCAGGCTTCTGGCCCAAGACGCTGTCGAGGTTCGCACCCGAGTCCCACTCATCCCGGGCATCACCGACAAGCGTGAGAATCTCGTTGAGATTGTCGATTTCCTATACGCAGCCGGCGCCAAGAACGTTTCTCTCTTGCCCTATAGCCCCCTCGGCCGGGCGATGTATTCCGCCCTCGGCCGACCCCTCCCTCCCTTGCCTCCCAGGTTCACGGCGGCGGAAAACGAGAAGGAGATCGCCGGAACTTTTAGGGAGGTCATTGCGGAAAAGACACGGCAACTTGAACGGACGCAACCCGAGTGACCACCGTTGTCACGCGAAGGCCGTGCAGCGCGGTGTGACAGCAAGTTGGGGCTTGATGCGTGTTGACCTCAAAGTCAGCTTGTTCGACCGCCCTGCGACCTCCGGAAACAGTAAGGGCACGTGGGGTTGGCACAGAGCTTTGGGCCGGTAGCGGGTCTCTGGGGATGGCGGCTCCGTCACCTGTCGGCAGGGTTTCCTCAAACCGGATCTGCATCGCTCGCGACTGCGAAAGTTTGGCCAGCTTCCAGAAGGGGATGAAATCAGTTGAGGTTGGCGCCGCAACACTTCTTGTACTTTCTGCCGCTGCCGCAAGGACAGGGGGCATTGCGGCCCACCTTGGCCCCTTGGCGGAAAGGCAAAACGTCCGGCGTGATTCCGGCAGGCGGGTTCTGGCCTTCCGGCCTCCAGTACTTGTAAATCGCCCCGACTGCCAGTGGGATAAAGTCCATAAGTCTGTCGTGAGTCATCTTGGTCCCGGGCATTTCCAGCAGTTCCGCCATTGCTTCCGCGCTGACGAAGGCGAGGATCGGCGAAAGCAAGTTGATGTGCTCTTCATCGAAGAGCAAAGGTTCCCATTCTGGGCTCCGTATGGCCATGCCTCGGGTGAAGCCAATGCACCAGTCCTCGGCGGAAAGTCTGGTTTTGCCATCGATCGTCTCTACCTCGATAAACACGGATTCAAACTCGCGCGGAGCTTCGGCAAGGGTCCGTTTCGTGGAGTCAAGGAGCCTGAGGACCAGTCCTCTGATTCGTTTGGCTTCCTCCACTGAGTTATAGATTGGTCCCTCTTCTCCCCACACGGCCGCAGCCCACTCGTCCTCGGGCACCAAAACAGGCCCGACAGCCAAGGCGGTGAGAAAGCCGTGCAACATGGAAACACCCATGTCGCATTCCGGCACAGCGTCCGAGTTCAGGAATTCATCCAGTTCTGCCAGTTCCTCATCGGAGAGCGGCTTTTCCAGGTCCATGACCCACAGTGTAATACGGAGCACAGTTTGATCCAAAGGGAATTGCACCCGGCGCAGCCCCCCGGGCCGGGACGCAATTCTACTTCCTCCCACGCGGCAGGCCCCACGACCTGGGTTACAATTCTTACATGCTGAACATCCGAAAAGCCTCCATTGACGACATTCCCCTGATTCTGGAATTTATCCGCGAGCTCGCCGAGTACGAGCGCGCGCCGGAAGAGGCCGTCGCAACACCAGAAGATCTGCGGCGGGATGGATTCTCCGGTGAGCCGCGCTTCCACGTGGAAATTGCTGAGTGGGAAGCCGAGCCGGCGGGCTTCGCGCTTTGGTTTTTCAATTATTCCACGTGGCAAGGGAAGCCCGGACTCTATTTGGAAGACCTATTCGTGCGGCCGCCGTTCCGCAAGAAAGGGATTGGCAAGGCGCTGCTCGTGCATCTCGCCAGAGTGGCGGTGGAAAAAGGTTGCGGGCGATACCAGTGGCAGGTGCTGGATTGGAACACCCCGGCCATTGAGTTCTACGAATCCCTGGGCGCAAAAGTAATGAGGGAGTGGCTCACCATGCGCGTGAGCGGCGAAGCACTGCGTCAGTTGGGGGAGGAGAGTTCAAGCTAGGCGCCGGGCGGCGAATCCTTTGGCGCACACCCACTCCAGGTAACTTGCGCGGCTCTACGCAGCCTGGATTCTCACCGATACATCACATTGTGATATATCGTTAGCCCGCACGGGTTCATGTCAGGGCTTTTCTGATTGCTTGCCAACGACCTGAGTTGAAAACTGAACGTAAGTGAACGTTTCAGGGATGTGAGAGTCGTAGTGGCCGTGCCGGTTCCAGGTCCATCCAGCGCTGGGTTCCAGACGCTTGCCGTCGGGGCTGGCCTGCTGAAAGCGTGAACAATCAATGCGCCACACGTCACCGTCCTGGGGCGGAAGCGAGCGGCCGTCGGCTAGCAATTCCAGACCCTTCCAAGGAAAAACGAGTTCCGCACTCCATCCTTTGTCGGTTCCGGCGCCATTGTTCAGGACGCCCTCGACGTATACGGCGTGGCGCAGGCCAGGAAAATCCCAATCGAGAAATCCCCAGCGCTCGCCCCGCGGGTGCACGTGGCCGCCGATGCCGGAAATCTCCAGCGCAGGGTGGGCAGCGGGGTTGAACTCCGGCCGCCCGTAATAAGGGCTGCCGGGTTTGAAGATGTCCTTCCAAATCCAAAAAACTTCATAAACGGTGTTCAGGGCATTGATTTCAAACTCGTAGTAGGCATCCTTGCCGGCGATGAACACTTCCAAGTCGTTGTCTTCGTAAATTTTGGAGTCGCGCTGGGTGAGCGTGGCACAGACGTTCGTTTCCTCGGCGCTAAAACCGAAGTAGAGGCATTCATCGTCCCAGAGAATCGCCACGTGCGTGTTAAACCAGGCGGGCTTGCCGGTGACGATATCGACAAAGGGTTTGGAACGCGGCGCCAGCATCCAAGAGGGTTCGTCAAGCTTGCCGTCGATGGAGAGAGAACCTGCCGTTCGATAGCAGGTGTAATGGGCGAGTTCCTGCGGTGCGGGCCAGCTCATGACATTTCCTCAGCAGGAAATGACAAGGATCTCTGCCCCCAAGTCACTGCGGATCCGTGGACTCCGCAGTTCCTTTGGAAGACTCCGCGGAGGCTTTCGGTTTCCCGATCTTTTCCGAGGCGTCCACGTTGAAAGCCTTGAAGTCGGAATACTCGTGCCGATTCCGGAGTTGCTTGCCGTTCCAATCGAGGGTCACGGTGACTTCCTTGGGCAGCCAAAATGCACTCTTCAGGCGGTTAAAGTGGACCTCATTGAAGTCGATATTCATGGTTTCTTTTTCCAGCCGAAGATCGGGTAAGGACGCCAAGAGGTCCGTATGAAGGCGAATAATCTGGTAGGTGGCAGTATCGATCCAAGCCAGCCCTTGGGAAAACGTTGTCACGGAGGTCTGCCCGTTCCGGAAGTCCCCGGTTAAGTGGGCTTTCCCGGGAATCTGCGCAAATGCGACCACAAACGCACTCCGACCATTGACATTCTGCCGCCCAAGGTAATGAAAATTGCTCTCGGAGCGGTATGCCGGATGGAAAAAGAGCGCTGTCGAGGCAAATCCCTTAGTCAGCATGAACCCTTCGGACAATCCTTTCGGCATCGCTTCATTTCCTGCAAAATCAGCGCGATATTCGATGAAGCCTGGTCCCCAAGCCTCGCGCGGCACCATGCACAAATACCGAAATTTCTGATTCTGTGCGTCGCTGACTCCCCCCTTGCGGCTCATTTTCTCCTGATGGATCGCTTCCAGCGAGCTCGTATTGGGGAAGTTCTTGATCAGTTCCAGGATCTTTGTGCCCACCCCGTCGAGGATGGAACTCAATTGTTCCTGGTCCTTGGCAGGTTCGAGTCCGCTGATCAGGTCCGCGGGAGGGCGCCGAAGGAAGTCGAGCTGCTCGTGGCCCTTCTGCGGCTTGGTCTTGACGTAGAGGGTCTCGACCTTTTCCCGATTCTGAATGCTGACCCACACTTGGCGAACCCGAAGGGGCATTTTCTTCACGTCGCGCCCGTCAAGATAGCGGTTCATTTCGGCAGCCGCCGAATCGGGGCGGCCTGCGCCTAGCAACGCTTCGACATAAAGAAGCCGCGCCTCCGGTCCGGCGCCAGCGGCAAGGGCCTTTTTTAGCGCATCGTTCGCGGCCTCGAACTTTTGCATGGGCAGCAGTGTACGGCCAAGCTCCTGAAGGGCCAGCGCGTCCCGGGGCGCGACCTTGAGCGCTTCCAGGAAATAGGGTTCCGCCTTTTCCGGCTCATGCTGCCAACTTAAGCATGTTCCGTAAGCCACCAGCGGTTCGGGGCGTGCCATTTTTTGATTGGCGAGCGCCGCGTTCACACTTTCTGCCAGAGTACGATTGGCGTCGTCCCAGTCGTCCCAGCCCAACTCCGCGAGGCCCAGCATGGTCCGGCACGCGATGCACGAGGGATTCCGTTGTAGGACTCGGCTGAGGAGCGGCACGGCTCGCTCGGGATTGTGCCGTTCGAGGAAATCTTCCACGCCCCGCGTGTAATCCTTCTCGCTCTTCCCCGAAAGCCCGTCCGCAGGCCCGAGTTGTTTCAGCTTGGGCGCCAGGCCTGAGATCAAATCCGCGCGTGAGAGCAGCTCGGGGTTTTCCTCTGGTTCACGTAGCGTAAGAGGAACGACCCAAGTCTTGAGGGAGTTGCCATAATCGACAAACGCGTGCGCCGTCTGAAATCCTTTCTTTTTCACCGTCAGGATCACGCTGAACCCGCTGACCTCCACGGCACTCAACCGGTACTCAGTTCGGAACTCTCCCTGAGCATTGGTGGCGAGGCTTCGGACAGGCGCGCCCATAAGGGGCGCCACCGTCACCGTGGCGCCCCGCACAGGATCGCCCTGAACGGTTTTTACCTTTCCCGCCACGAGCCAGTTTGCTTCTACCACATCATAAGGATTACTGCCGACGGTCACGCCTGTCGGTGCAGTGGCTTGTGACATCACGCTTATGGGCAAAAGACACGCCGACAGTAAAAGAGTAATCCCTCGGAAGCAGGCTTTCATAACACCACACTCTTGAGGACGGACACGATGACTACCTTGCTTTCTCATCTTACCCGCGATAGCCCCGCGCGACAAGTGCGAGGAGAAGCAGCAGATCGTGCGCGGCAGGGGGGGGAGCCGTCGGGGGACTGAGTGATCGGGTGATTTGCGATTTGTGATTTGATTCATCTTGCCACCTGACACTACCGATAACCGATAAGGGGTAGTGTGTCACGCTGGGGTTTGGCCGTCGGCGCTGGTCTTTCTTCTGTCTTCGGACTTTGCTTGTGTCTGGTCACTCGTCACTCGTCACTGCTTTTGAAGTGTGTCACGCTGGGGTTTGGCCGTCGGCGCTGCCCGTTTTTGCGCCTTCCGACACGGCCCACTTCACTATCGTCCTGAGCATTGACAGCTATTCGGTTGCCCATGATGGGCAGGAACTCGGGTCGAAAAGCAAGCATGAGGATTGTACGAGCGGGGCGTCGTGCCTTCCGAAGGCAAAGTTCTGTACGCCCTGCAAGGCACAAGATAATGGCCGGGGGCAACCCCCCCGGAAAACGCGACCTTCGACTCCCGACCCTGAAGAGCCGCAAGGCAAGGCGCGGTCACGAAGATGTTGCGGTCATAAAGGAACCGATGCCGCAACCTGAACATACGATCAATCCACGCGCGATGCCGCGCCGAGGCAATACTGAACCGAACGGGCGACCGCTGGCGGGTGCGATAAGCCGCGGACCTCGCACAGCAGAGGTCCGCGCTACGCTTGCTTGTCGGGATCGTTTACTTAAACTAAGTTGGCGTCATCCGCCCACTCACGATACCCGTTTCCGAGTGGCACCGGTCGTGCCATTTCGGCTCGAGAAGCGGCAGAGGGTATCGAACCGCCACGCCTCCGTCCGCACGCGGGAGAACGAGCCGGCCCCAGCAAGGACGCCGCGGAGACCGGTCAACAATAAGAAGAAGGGGCAGAGGCCCAAAAGTGGCTGCGCTGAGACGGTCAGGCTTGCCCCAGTTCCCGGGCCCGTTGCCTATAAGTAGTAGCCAGCCCCACCCACTTCCCCGGTGTGGTGATCGAAATCCAGCCCGTTTGCGGCAGGGTCTTCAGATATTTCACCGCGCCCTCGCATTTGTCTGCTGCTTCGATCAGAAGGGAGGCGGCGATGGCACGCTGACCCTCCTTCTCCGCTCTTTTCGCTTTCAAATCCAGCCAAAGCGCATCGGCGCCCATGCGCCAGTAGGCGACCACTGACGTGAAATGGGCTAGCTGCCGGTGCTCCCGTTCGTCGCACGCCTTGTCCCTGGCGCGCCGTAGCGCACTTTCCAGAAAGTCCGGACCCACTTGGTCGAGGAGATAGCCGATCGTATACCCATCGGGCAGGAAACTGCCCCCGGTGGTTCGGGAGGCATCGTAACCCGCCAACCATGGCGAAATGCCCGGACCTTCCTTTTCCACGCGTTTCAACGCCGCGTTCATTCGCTCGAATACCGGCTTGATTTCTCCGGCGACCGAACCAAACATGCCTGAAAGGTACTCCTCCAGCAGCGCTTGGTGATCAACGCGGTCCTCCCAACCATTCCGCGCGAAGGCGAGATTGTTCAGGGCGTAAGAATTGTGGTTCGAGCTCCAGGACTGGATCGTGGCGCCCTCGATTCCCAGCTTCTTCAAATTGGGCCAATCGCGGCATATCACTTCCGACATGGGGTACGGAAGCGATTTTTGCGCGTCCATCCCTATGTAGTATTCATAGACAATCAGCCGCCCCGGCTGCGTGGCCTTCCATTGCTTGAGAATGTCGACGTAGAAACGATTCAACGGCGAAGGGCTGTCAGCGGACAGCGGATGGGCTCCGTCCCTCCAGTACATCGCAACCCAAGTGACCATGTTGGGCTCCAGTTGCATGCCGCGCGGCGGCCACTGGATGTCGATGTAGGCCGCGTGACCCACCAGAACCCCGGGGAACTCGTCGCGTATCTCGCGCGCCACGCGGTTCGCCAGGCGCGCGTAGCGGAGGCCTTTGCTTCTATTTTCAGCGTCCGGGGACTTAAAGTTGACGGCGCCGCTGCGGAAGGCGTCGGTGGGGTCCACATCGCCCCGTACACAATTCTGGCACTGGCACATGCCAACGCCATCTTCGACGATCACCCCCACGATCTTTACCCGTGGGTTGTCGCGCAGGTAGCGTTTTACGTTTTCGACTAGCGTATGGACGGCCTCTTCGTTGCTCGTACACATGGCGAGCTGCTTGGGTTGCGCCGTGCGCTGGCCGTCTATGAGCGGGTACCACTCAGGGTGCTCTTGAAAGTACTGATTGGGGGGGAGCCAGTAGAAAAGGTTGTGGTGGTTAAAATCCAGTTTGAGCCCTCGCTTGAGGACCTCGGACTCCACATTGCTCTTCCACCAACCCTCCGTGAAAGTGAAATGGGGCGCTCCAGCGGGATGCCCCGTGGACGGATCGACGGAGGCTTGGGCACCCACCAGGTCGTCCCGGCAGGGCTTGAACATCACGTAGTTGAGACCATTTTTAACCATCCAATCCAATCGTTGGATAACTAGCTCCAACGACTCCGCGAAGGAGAACTGGTAGCCGCGGTACCAGAGCTGGGGCTTCATCCGCAGTTGGCAAGCGTCTATCTCGATGCGCTCGCGCCGCGGCACGAACTCGCAGTCCGGGCCAAGTCCGCTGAATTGGCACCCTGCATAGCGGCGTAGGAATTCGAAAGCGCCGTAAACGATGCCGGAGGCTTCTCCCGAAATCGTCAGTGTCCGGCTGTCGCAGGAGATTTCGAATCCCTCGTCCCCAAGTTCCTTGTCGTCGAGCTCTCGAAGCACGATCCTTGGGCCGCGCCCTTTGACCCTCGAGACCGACACGCCCAGAATTCTTTCCAGGTAATGTTGGAGTTCTGCGGCGGCGAACCGGCACGGCTCTGTGCATCCAGAATCATATACGACCTGGGGTGGCTCGTTGGAAGAAGCCGCCCAGACGGCCTGCGACATGGCTGCGGCGCGGCCGGACGAGGCCCAACTGCCGGCGACGCCCGCCAGACTTCCGAGGAATCGACGCCTGTTTGTACTCATAAGATCCACCTCCTCGTGATAAAGGAATGGACGCCCCAACCTGGACATCCGATCAATCTACGCGCGATGCCGCGCGGAGGCAATAGTGAACCGAACGGGCGAGGGCCGGCGGGCGCGAAAAGCGGCGGACCTCAGACCGCAGAGGTTCGGGCTACGCTGGCTCGATGAGAATATCCCGACTTGGCGATACATCCCAGCTAACAACACTCCTCGCCCTGCAACGCTTTCTTGCCTTCAAGGCAGATGACTGGAACCGCCACCAGCGCGGCGGCGGGGTCGATCCAGCGGATATGAAGCGCCGCATTGAGGACCAAGCCGGCAAGGGTTATGCCGGCAAGGTAGGCACAAGGAGTTCGATCAGACTATCGGCGCCAAAGGCCAAAAGCACGGGGCTCCGCGCGCGCCATGCAGAAAAGAGAGCAAGGGCGCACTCAACCACCATCCAGATCAGCGTGACCACCTGCAACCGCACAATCTGGCGCGATATTTCGGTTCCTGCGCATCCCGAGGCGTGGGTCAATGTCCCGCGTCCTGTTTCTTCTTCAAAGCTCATAGCCCGGACTTCTCACCAGCCTCCGCGGTTCTCTCCGGGCATTGGTGCTTTCAAGCCCCAAAGGGGCGCCCTATCACAGCCCAGGCCAACGGCCTGGGTTTCAGGGATCAGGTTATACGCCAAGCCCTGAAGGGGCGCGCTAAAACCTGCCACAATTTCTTTCCAGATTCCCGATTCATCCCCAGCGGTGGGGCCAAGCAGTGGTTACCTAGATTGCCTTTTCAGGGCTCAGCCGGGAAACAATCTGTAAGCCCAGGCCAACGGCCTGGGTCAGAAAGTGCATCCTAATTTCCGGTTCTCAAGCCCTGCAAGGGCGTGCTAAAGACCACCGACTCGGCCTCGACGACCGTCCGCGTGGATGCCAGAACGTTATTTCGCCCTTTCAGGGCTTGCGGCCAGACGGGAAGGGGTTCGCGGACCCAGGCCGTTGGCCTGGGCTGAGGTAGTTCGCCCCTTTGGGGCTCAATTTGGCATCACCCCCGCCAGCACCTCGGGTGTCCAGCAGAACATATGGGACATGATCAGGCCCCCGACGGCTACTTCTTGCGCTTGAATCCGGCTTGGGAATCAACCCTCGGTTATACCCGCGACGAACCCAAGGCCAAGCGCTTCTTTGACTTCGTCAACCCTGACGACGTGGGGGCTACCCAGAAGACCACGGTCACGAAGATGTCGCGGTCATAAAGGAACCGCGCCCCAACCTGGACATCCGATCAATCTACGCGCGATGCCGCGCGGAGGCAATAGTGAACCGAACGGGCGCCGACTGGCGGGCTGGTGCAGACGGTTGCTTTTTTAGCGTCTGCGATCTCCCGAAGGGACTCTCTTCCGGCAAGGCTTGGGCGCGGGCATAATCTCCGGCAGCGTGCCGTTCTGCAAGCCGACTGAGGTGAGCCGTCAACTTCCACAAGTCCCTTGGGGAAATCGCAGACCCCAAAGATCAGGGGTCTGCGCCAGCCAGCCTCGATCTACGCTCTCATTTTCCGCTGAAGTCCGAGACGAAGATTATTTGATATGGGGCCGCTTTGGCGTTATGCTTCGCCCATCGCGGACGGGTCCACCGCCCGGCAAGGCCTGGGTAACTGCCGATGCCCGACGACAAGGAAAAAGACGAGTTCCTGACGACCCCGCTCGATGATGCCCAGCGCACCACGCCGCACAGGGCTCCTCGAGCTTCGGGAGAAACGCCGCCCGAGCTTCCTGCGGGATCCCTGCACGCCTTGCGCCAACGCTACGACATCCTGGCGGAAGTGGGCCGCGGCGGCATGGGCATCGTTTACAAGGCCCGCGACCGCGAAACCGGCGCCGTCGTGGCTCTGAAAGTCTTGAGGCCGGAAATTGCGACCGACACGGCGGTGATCGAGCGCTTCAAGTCCGAGTTGCTTCTGGCGCGCAAGGTCACTCACAAGAACGTCTGCCGCATCTATGAACTTCTTCGCTTCGGCGACGCCGCGGTCATCTCCATGGAGTACATCGAAGGGGAAAGCCTACGCCAATTCCTCACCCGTTACAGCGCCGTCGCCATCCGGAAAGGAGTCGAGTGGGCCAGCCAGATTTGCAATGCACTCTCCGAAGCTCACGGGCAGGGCGTCGTCCACCGCGACTTGAAGCCTGAGAACATCGTCATCGACCGCGATGGCAACGTGAAGGTGATGGACTTCGGCATCGCCCGCTCCCTGGAGACCACGACGAGTACCACCGGCGTTATGGTCGGCACACCTGCCTATATGGCTCCTGAGCAGGCTGAAAGCAAGCCCACGGATACCCGCAGTGACATCTACTCGCTCGGCTTGGTCCTCTACGAAATGTTTACCGGGCAATCCGCCTTCCGCGCCGATACTCCGGTCGGGCTCGCCTTGAAGCAAATCCACGACACGCCGCCCGCCCCGCGCGAGGTGGAGCCCGCGCTTCCGGCGCACGTCGAAAAGGCCATCCTGAAATGCCTGGAAAAGAACCCCGCCAAGCGGTTCCAATCGGTAGACGAACTCGAAGCGGCTCTCAGCAAGAAACCCGAAGCCAAGCCCGCCACAGGAGAAGGCGAGGGGGCGGAAGTCGCGCTGCCCATTTCTTTCGCCACGTGGCAGCCATTCGACTGGTTCTTGCTGGCCTCCGGGATTCTCGGCGCAGCGGTGTTCTTCTTGTTGTTTTACCGCTTCCATCCCGCCTCCGCTTCAGTGATTGAGTTGAATGCCGAGCAACAAAGGCAATTCACCACTGAGGCGCTGAAGAAGCTCCAATGGGATGTGAAGGTCGAAAGACCTGTGCCGGATTTCTTCAGCGGGGTTATGGACTACGAGCTCGCGTCAACCACAGGTAGCTGGGCTGCGCAGTACCGTTTGTTGCGCCTCGAGGGTCTGGTGGGTTGGTGGGGGAACTTGAGAAAATCGGAAGCAGGAGGAAAGGGTTTGGAAGGCGGCTACAACACTAACGTCCATGGAAGACTTCAGAGTCTGTACCTCTCTACGCGGGGCACAGGCGTCCATGTCCAGCAGGAATCTGCACCCGACGAGGCCTCCACAGCTAGAATGAAAGAAATTGCTCAGAGCACAGCGGAAACCTTGTTTGGCGAAGATCTTTCGGCGACCAAAGCCTCGGCGAGAGCCCATTGGTATCCTTCGTGCCAGTGCTGGGGAGTGGATTTCTCGTGGGCGCTGCCGCAGCAGGCTCAGGGATTCGTGACGAAGGTCAACGCCAAAGTTCTGGGTTCGCAGTTGGTTTCTATTGGCCAGACTGGCATTGAACCTTCCGTCAGACAGTTGTTCTCTTGGGAGGCATACGACCCCCCAGGGCGCTATACTTTTACTGGCCTGATAATGGTCGTCTTCGCGCTTGTTCTCTTCTTGGCGCGGCGGGTCTACCGGGAACGCCAATCCCCCCAAAACCTTCGATTAGCGGTCCTCATGGGGTTGGGTGGAGCCGTGGCCATACCTGCTGCCGTGCCAGAATTCGGTGGGCCCGGGGAGCAGTGGCTCGGCAGACTGGTCTGGGCAGTTGTCGCCTTTTGCATCTTAACTCTTCTGTCGTACGGCGTCTTGAATACCGTCCTTTATTACTTGCGCCGGAGCTTCCCGGTCCAGGCCGCTAACTATCTCCAGCTTTTCCGCGAGCACGTTTTCGCACGAACGGCGGGGCTCGAAATGCTGCGCGGAGTCTTTGCGGGTGCGGCCTTTGGCGGCGTGTGGATGGTTCTCGTATCGCTGGCGGCGGTACGGCTCAAGGCAGCGGTAGGCATGGCCTTCTGGCTTGAATTCTACGCTTGGATACGTCCCTTGTTGCTGTTTCAACCCAGGGTCTTTCCCGTTTTGCTGATCGGGGAGGTCTTGTTGATCGCTTGGCTTTTGGTGGCGCTTCCCCTGAGCTTGCTCAGCCGGGCAACAGCGCGTTGGCACGTTCTGCTGGCCGCGCTCAGTGCGCTTTGGATGGCACTGGGTTGCAGCCTGGCGGGTGCGCTGGTATTTCCAACCCTGCCTTATTACATTTTCGTTGTCTTGCAGGCGGTCTTCTGCGGCGTGGTCTTCCTCCGTTACGGACTCCTGGCCACATGCAGCGCCGTCTTCACGATTGAAGTCGGCCTCCTGGCCTTCCCGTTCCTGGAAATCTTCCAGAACGTCGATCCCCTGCCTTACGCCATTCCGGTCGTCCTGTGGTTCCTGCTCCTGCTGGCCGCCGCTGGCCTCTATTTCCGGCCCCAGGCGGCCGGCGCCTTCCGGCGCGTGGTGGCAGTATTCGAGTGAGTGCAATTCATCACACCCATTCTCCCCTACCAAGCTCTTCCATGATGTGATAGTGGGTAGCGATCACGGTGTCGCCGCGGCTACCCAATTGAATTAGACCGAAGTTACCCTGACAATTGG
>JBEKAD010000269.1:0-7309 GCA_050018435.1 Terriglobia bacterium | reverse complement strand
CCCAGGCGGCCGGCAGCTACGGCATCCACATTGATCACGCTCTCGGGATTCCCCTTCTGAATTCCGATGTAATCAAGCCCTGGAATCTTTTGCAGCTTGGGTCCGATATCTTCGGCAAGCTGGTCCAGAACCTGTAAGTCGCTGCCAAAGATCTTCACTTCCACAGGGCTGGGATTGCCTTCCATGTCACCAATCATGTCCTGGAGAACCTGGGTAAATTCGATGCGCACGCCGGGCACACTGGTCAGGATGTTGGTTTTGAGCGCGTCCATGGTCTCTTCAATTCCGCGTTCACGTTGGGAGCGAGGCTTCAATTTGACCACGATCTCGCCGGTATTCTGTTCCGTGGCAAACGGCCCCATCTCCGCTCCGGTGCGCCGCAAGAACGAGGCCGTCTCCGGCATCGCGCGAACCTGTTCCTCCATCAAGTGGTTAATGTGATTGGTCTCCGCCAGCGAAGTTCCGGGGGGTGTCCAGGCGTCCAGAACGAATCCGCCCTCGTCCATTTCGGGCAGGAATCCCGTTTCCAGCCGCGTGCCCAGGAACACGCTGAGTCCTATCGAAACGACAACTGCAACCGCCACAATAGCTCGATGTCGCAGCGCCCAGCGTACCAGCCATTCGTAACCGCGATAAACCGGCTGGATAAATCGCTCTGATTTCGGTTGGTGGTGCCGCGGCTTCAGGAATTGCTCCGCCAGAAGAGGAATCAGCACCACGGCGAGAACCAGCGAAAGGGTTACGGAAATGACCAGGGTCTGGCAGAGCGCCGAAAAGAACTCGCCCACGACCCCGGTGAGCAGACTCAGGGGTGCAAACACCACCACGGTAGTTACCGTCGATCCGATCACCGGTCCCAGCAGCTCCCGAGTGCCCTGCTCGGCAGCCTGAGGAGGGGGATCGCCCAGGCCGAGGTGTCGATAGATATTCTCAACAATGACGACCGCGTCGTCGATGACCAGGCCGATGGCGATCGCCAACCCACCCAAGGACATCAGATTGAGCGTGCCGCCGAAAAGCTTCATGAAAAAGAAAGTCCCGATGACGGCAATGGGCAAGCTGACGGCGGCGATGAGGGTCGAGCGGCCCTCGCGAAGAAACAAGAAAAGGACCACCACGGCCAGCAAAGCGCCGATCAAAACAGCGTCGCGCACGCTGGCCACGGCCTCGCGGACGAATTCCGCCAAGTCGTACACCACCGACAAGTGAAGCGTGGAGGGAATCGCCGACCCCAAATGTGCGGCCAACGCCTTCACCTGATCTGCCACCTGGAGGATGTTCCCTCCAATCTGCCGTGAAAGGCTGATGAGTGCCCCCGGTTGGCCATTCCCATAAACCAGAATGCGCGGGTCTTCGACGCCGTCACGAACCTCGGCGATATCGCGGAGGCGAATCGGCGATTCATTGTCGACTGCTACCACCGTGTTGCGGATTTCTTCCAAATCATGAAACTGCCCTGTCGCCAGCACGAGGTATCGGGAATAGTCTTTGTCCAGCCTCCCCACCGAATTGATCTGGTTGGTGGCGCGCAGACGATCGGCAATTTCCGGGAGAGAGATTCGATGGGCGAGCATTTTCTGCGGGTCCACAATTACCGACACTTCCCGTTGGTCGCTCGCCTGAACTTCCACCAGGGATACATCCGGCACCCGGCTGAACATCGGGCGCAAATCGTAATAAGCATAGTCACGCAAATCCGCGCCGGGCACGTTTCCACTCAGGACCATCATCAGGATGGGCCAATCCGTGGGGGTAATGCGCTC
Organism: Terriglobia bacterium; assembly: GCA_050018435.1. Lineage (GTDB taxonomy): Bacteria > Acidobacteriota > Terriglobia > UBA7540 > UBA7540 > Bog-366. Next base: position 5,546 of record JBEKAD010000269.1, on the reverse strand, counting down.
GACGGATATTTCCGTCTCGGGAGGAAGTTCCCCGCGGATGTCGCTGACATGGGCTTGCATGAGTTGCAGAGCATATTGCATATCCGTGTCAGGCTTGAACTGCACGGAAATCTCTACGGCGCCCCGAATCGTTCGCGAGCGCACACGCTGGGCGCCCAGGACCGTCTTTGCCGTTTCCTCCAGCGGCCGGGTGACATTCAGAAGCGTGTTTTGGGGGGAGAGGTCGCCGGAATGAGCAACAATGACGATCCGGGGAAACGACAACTCAGGATAAACGTTGCTGGGCAGACGGAAAGCAGCAACCAAGCCGGCAACAAAAAGCGCGGCCGTCAGCAAGTAAACCGCGCGGCGGTGCTCGCGGCAGAAACTCACGACGTTCATGGTTTGACCTTGATCGTTGCGCCCGAGTCCAGGCCGTACGCTCCGGTGAGTACCACCACTTCGCCTTGTTCGCCTCCGGAGAGCAACTCCACGCGCTCGTGGGTTTCAATTCCCAGCTTCACCGGAACCGCCTCTGCCTTGTCCGCGTGAACGCGGAAGATCCGTGGTTGTCCTTCCGCATCGCGATACACCGCCTCGGGCGCCACCACCAGGACTTGTTGATGTGTCTCCAGGGGAGTTTGGGCGGTCAGGAACATGCCGAGCCGCAGCAATCCAGCGGCATTGGTGATGCGGATCCGCACGAGGCCCACATTCGTTGTGGGATCAACGGCGGGTGAGATCGCCACGACGCGGCCGGCAAAATCCGTGTTCGGAAAAGCGTCCCCCCGCACCGGCAGCATTTGGCCAACGTGAATCTTCGGCAAATAAACCGCCGGTACATTTCCCAAAAGTTCCACTTCCGCGGTATTGGCAATCTCGAAGATCGGTTGTGCGCCCGTGCCGTCAACCTGCTCGCCGGCGCTCACCAGCCGCTTGACGACAGTGCCGCTGAGAGGAGATTTCACCTCGGTTCGCGATAGCTGCAAGCGTGCAAGCGCCGCGGTGGATTGCGCTTGCTTCAGGGCTGCTTCCGCCACGCGCTCCGCCGTCACCGCGTCATCCATGTCCTTGCGGGCTGCGATACCCCGCTGAAACAGGTCGGCATTGCGCTTCCCGTTGACGCGGGCATTTTCCAGACTCGCGTTGGCCTGATCGACGCTGGCCAGGGCTTGCTGCAACTGGTCGCGATAGGAGTGATCATCAATTTTCGCCAACACCGAGCCGTCTTTCACCCGGTCGCCTTCCGCCACCAGCATGGCCGAGATGCGGCCCGGGACCAAGCCGCTCACTTTAACGTCCTGATTGGGCAAGGCCGCAATCGTCCCGCTGACGGTTAGGTTCGAGCTGATGTCGCCACGGACGACTTTGGTCAGAGTGACTTCTACAACTGTGTTCGCGGGACTTTCGGAGTTGTCTGCGCCCTCCTCGCCAGCGGGTGGCTTTGAGCAAGCCGGCAGGCTCAGCAGCATGAGGAAAATCGCGCCGCGATGCAACCGGAGGCGATTCAATGGTCGTGTCGTAGGCATGGTCAACTACTTTGGATCGATGGATGTACCCACTATTTCTTCCAGTCCCGCGAAAGTGCTCTGCACCGTCAACAGGCTCTGGAGGTAACTATGCTCCACATCCTGAACATTGCGTTGCGCCGTCAAGACCATAAGGATATCAGCTTTTCCGGCGCGATAACTCTGTTCCGCCAAGCTTTCAAGCTGTTGCGCGACGGGCACCAGAGTGGCGCGATAGGTTTCTGCCTGAGTGTGCTGTGCATCCAGATCGTAGTACGCTGTTTCCACACGCGCCGCCACCGAGCGCTTCATGGCGGCTTCTTCCGCATCCAGCAGGTGCCCGGTGGCGAGGGATTGGGCGATCTCTCCCTGGTTGCGCGCGAAGATGGGCAGTGGCACCGAGATTTGACTCCGTGGCCCCATTCGGAAATCGTGAGGGGCATTGAAATCCATTCCCAATTCCAGATCAGGATTGGGAATCCGCTCGGCCTTCAACAACGCCCGGCGGCTTTCTTCAACCTTCTGCTCCTGCACGACGTGTCGCAATTCCGGGTTGGAATTGTAAGCAAGCTGAATCAATTCGGGAAGCGAAACTGCGGGCGGCAGGTCCTGGAGTGCCTCGACCGGCTCCCAACCGGTGATGGCAGGCTCATCGAGCAGAGCATTCAATTGACTGAGTGAAATTTTCTCCTCCTGCTGCGCGACTTTGTAGTCAGCCTGTGCGCGCGCGACTTCCAGCCCCGCTTGAATGACTTCCAATTGTGCCACATCTCCGGCGTTGAATCGATCCCGGGCAATCCGCTCCAGCCTTTTGGCCAGTTCGAGGATGTGCTCCAGCCGCTGGGATTCCGCCCGCGAGAAGGACAATTGGAAATAGGCTTCGCGGGTCTGCCGCCGGATTTGCCGCTCCAGGGCGGCGATCTCCAGGTCGGTCAGCGCTCCTTCCTGATGGGCCACGTCAATCCGCCGGCCGCGCTTCCCGCCCAGTTCCAGGGGTTGATCTACGAACCATCCTTCGTGAGGTTCGTCACGCAACGCGGTGAAGTTGAAAGTCGGGTTGGGTCGCTGGCGCGCAATTTGCACGCCTGCCTGCGCGACGGCTTGCCGCTGCCGCGCGGCAAGCAGGTCGAGGTTCTGCTTGCCCGCAAGATCCAGGGCCATCTGGAGTGAAAGTCGGTTCGCTGGTTGAGACCATGCGACCCCGCACACCAAAACCACCAGCGTCGCCGCCGATGTTAACACCTTTCCGCTCATGGAAGCACCACTCCCCTCGCTCATTCTCACACAAGCTCGCCACACCATCCGAGTTTACCGGTGACAAGCCCCATCTTAGCTTTAGGATTTGAAAAAGCCGAGGGCTTTTGTGGAGCCACAGAGAATTGCAACGAACTTAATGGGGAAAAAGTTACACCCTGCACTTGGCGGACGATTGTCAAGCCGGTGTGATTATCGCCCCTCCAATTCGATCTTCCCCTGGCGCCCTCAGCGGCCGTAGACAAGCAGGCGGAACGTCCCCGGAATCGGGACCGGATTCGGGTGCGGTCGCTGGGGCGTGGGAGCGGGAGGCTGACCAAAATCCGCTGTGTCCACGAAAAGATGGTGCGTTTTTGGGTCGAGGGCCATCGTCTTGGCCCCATACTCGGTCTTGATGGTCACCACCTCGATGAACTTGTCGGGCGTTTCTTCCTGGAAGACGTGGATGATCCCCTCCCGTGTGGAACTGAACACCAGACCCGTCGCAGGTTCGTAGATGTTGGCGTCAACCCCCGCGGTGATCGGGAACGACTGGATAACTTTTCCGTTGTCGGCATTCATGACCACAAGAACCTGAGGATTCCTGCCTCCGATGAACAGCCGCCGGTGTTCTCGGTCCATCGCCATGGCGGTGGGCGCCCCGGCCGGCGCGACCGGCCACCGCGCCCGGACGGCGAGGGTGCGGGAATCAATTACCATCACCTCGTTCTGGTCTTCGCTGTTGACGTACACGGTTCCCTGACCATCGGCGACGGGGAACTCGGGAGCACCGGGCAAGGGAAGGGTCCGAATTACGGTCCCACTCTGGGGATCAATAACCGTCGAGTCGCGGCTGTCACCATTAAAGGAAAAGATGTGCTTTGACGCCGGATCGTAAATAATAGAGTCCGCATCAGCATCAGCCTTGACCTCCCCAGTAACTTTCAACGTCTTCAGGTCGAACATCTGAACGGTTCCGCTGTCTCCGTCGGTAATGAATCCCTTGCCGAACTCTTTGGCCAGGGCGACGCCGTGGCACCGCTTCAGTCCGGTAATGCTGCCCAAAACCCTCCAGCTATCGGCATCGACCACCTTGACTTCCGTCCCGTGCGAAAGGTAGATGCGACGAGTATCAGGGTCGAACGTGATGTAGTCGAAATACTCCCGGCCACCGGCGGCCGCGGCGAGACGAATCTTCTTCAGTAAGTGATAACCACCCTCTGGCAGACCTGCCACGGTAAGGGTACAGACCAGCAAGATCGCCATCGTCGCCGCCGATGCCAACACCTTTTTGTTCATGGAAGCACCTCTCCCCTCCCTTATTCTCACACGAGCCCGCCACACCATCCGAGATCGCCAGTGGCAGGTCCCCATATTAGCTTTAGGATTTAAAAAAGCCGAGAGCTTTTGTGGGGTCAAATGGGTTCGCGGGTCCCCCGCCGCTTTCTTCTAGATTTCGTTTCCCGTTGCGAATATCATCGTTCCCTTCTGGGTCGCTGGGGACTGGCAGCGGTTGTGCCCTCCAGGCCGGCCGCTAAAGGAGAAAAGGCTCAAGGAGTTCGGACATGAAACGTCTGCTCGTGGCGGTGTTTGGCTTATTGTTGGTTTCGCAAGCAGGGGCTCAGGCGCCTGCGGGAAAAGGATGGATTGCCCTTTTTGATGGAAAGGATCTGAGCGGTTGGGTGAATAACGGACAGGAGAAGTGGATCGTAGAAGATGGCACGATCTTAGGCGAGAGTACCGTGGGGCACTATGGTTATCTCACCACGGAGAAAACCTACAGCAATTTTGTGTTACGACTAAGGTTCAAACCTGAGACCGACGGAAATAGCGGGGTCTTCACCCGCTCGCGCATTACCGGCAACTCGCCCCAAACCGGTCCGGATATCGAAGGCATGCAGGTGGAAGTCGACCCTACTCGCAACACGGGCTCGATTTATGAGAGCGGTCATCGCGGCTGGGTGGCGATGGGGACGCCCGCCTGCGAGCATGCGATTAAACCCCGCGACTGGAACGATCTGGAAATCTCGGAGGAGGGACTCCACTACGTCACACGCTTAAACGGCGTGCCCTGCGTGGACTTTACCGATCCCCATCCGAATTTCACCGCGGGCGTCATCGGTTTACAACTCCACACCGGCGGCGGAGTGAAAATACGATTTAAGGATATTTACCTGAAAAACCTCGGGGTTGGGGATTAGGGATTAGGGGTTAGGGGCTGGAGTTGCGAATTCCGTCTCCCGAACTTCAAGCCCTAATCCCTAAACCCTAACCCCTAATCCCTACAATAAGGAGGAGTGGAAATGACCGATCAACTCAAGAGCAAGATGGGCCGAAGGGAATTCCTGGGCGCAGCCGCGGCAGCGAGCTTTATGATCCTCAAGCCGCAGCATGTGCCGGGTACGGCCGCGAACTCCCAGGTTCGCTTCGGAATTCTTGGCTGCGGAGGCCGCGGCACCGCAGTGGGTACGGGTTTCGTAGAGAATGCCGGGGCGCGGGTGACCGCCCTCGCCGATCTTTTTGCCGACCAATTGGAAAAGGGGCACAGACACTTCGACGACTTGCAGCAAGCGAAGGGCTACGCGCCCATCGATGCTTCACAACTCTTCAAGGGTCCCAATGCCTATAAAGAAATCGTTGCCTCGAAGGAAGTGGACTTCATCCTCATCACGACCCCGCCCTACTTCCATCCGCATCATCTTGAAACGGTCGTCGACGCGGGCAAGCACGTCTATTGCGAAAAGCCGGTGGCCGTAGACGTGCCGGGAGCACATCACGTCATCAGCATCGGCGGGAAGGCGCAGGGCAAAATAAGCCTTGCGGTGG
>JBEKAD010000268.1:0-7313 GCA_050018435.1 Terriglobia bacterium | reverse complement strand
GGCACGAAGTACCGGAGCTCCAGAGCCCATCGCTGGCGTTTTGTATATGCACGACCGATATTTTGCGGTTCGCTTGGTGGCGCTGTAACAGTTCCCATGGCGGCACCCATTTTGGCATGTTTCCGGACGTACGCGCAAGGCGAACGCCTTAGTGGCAGGTATTGGCAGGGCTCGACGGATTCTCCTTACTGATACTCTGATAAGCGAACTTTCCGAGGATGAGGTGGAGGCCATGGTTGGGCATGAACTGGGCCACTGCGTTTACCACCACATCAGGACAAGAGTGTTGCTTCAAAACGTAATTTACTGCGGGATATTTTGGGTTATTGATGCTGCTGTCCGCAACGGCTTGGTGTGGTTCGCCGACGATAGCGTGGACTGGACTGACTTGAGATTGCTTCCCGGCATCTTCCTCTTCTGGGCTATTGGCCATCTCCAAGGGACGTTGCTGCTAGCTGCCTTGGCGCGCAGGCAGGAAAAAGCAGCCGACCTTTACGGTTGGTCGCTGATTGGCCGCGTAGAGCCTTTTATTACAGCCATTAAGAAGTTGACGGATCTGAATCTGATTGTCTATGACAAGACCTCGCAATGGAGATACTTGCATCCCGCCACTACCGAGCGCATTGCTGCAGCCCAACAGTATGCGAAAGCGCATGGTGAAGTCATAGGAGGAAATGAGGCCTGAATTGTAACGGTCGCCGGGATCCCGGCCTGCGGGATGGTGCCACCGGGGCTACAGCTTTCCGTCCCGCCTAGATCGATTTCACCGGGATCTTGACGATATCTTCGACCTCCGTCATCTCGCGCATGATGAAGGGCTCACCGTAGCGCACGCCGATCATATGGCCGAAATGGCGGGCTTCCGAGCCCATGCGGGCGTTGATGTCGCCGCGGGAGGGGAAGAGGTTTTGAAATTCTTTGGGTGGGGAAAACTGCGAGGAAAAGCAGAAGATGGCTTTGAGTTTTTTCTCGAATTGCGCGGTGATATCCACGACGAACGAAGGCCGGACGGTGGGCACGTATTGTGAGGCGTAGATGATTTTAAAGGGGCGGTGGGGCTTTCCCGCCAGCGGCAGCTTGGCGAGCCCCGCCAGGAAGCAGGCCTCGTAACCAAGGCGTCCGGTAGTGTAATGGTCGGGATGACGGCCTTTCCAATAGGGCAGAATCACCGTGTGGGGCTTCAACTCGCGAATCTTCTGCGCAACCTTTAGTTTGTTTTCGCGATTATTTTCTACTCCGGCATCGGGAAGGTTCAGGCTGTGCCGGTGGACCACCCCCAGCACCGCCGCGGCGCGCCGCGCTTCCTTTTCGCGCAGAGCCACGCTGCCGCCCGTACCGCTTTCGCCCGCCGTGAGGTCGAGGATGCCCACGCGATAGCCCGCTTCCGTCATCTTGATGACCGTGCCCCCGCAGGTGATCTCAACATCGTCCGGGTGCGCCGCGATGGTTAGGATATCAACTTCCATATACCTGTTCTTCTCCCTGTGCCGACCGTGATTTGAGCCGCTGCAAGAGTGCTCTCCCGTCCAGATGGTGTTTGAACGCCTTCCGCCCGTTGATGAATACCTCCGGAATTTCCTCGTGAAACCTCGCGTGCGCAGCACTGTCTTCGAGAATATTCACTTCCCGAAGTTCGAACGGCTGCACGGCGCGCAGTTTGTTGAGCTGTGCTTTGACCGTGTCGCACAGACAACACCCCGGCTTGGTGTAGAGTACAACCTCCATCACCGGCGCCTTAAGGGATTCTAAGAGCAAGGGTGGAGAAGCGTCAAGGTGCGATGACCCAGGGTGAACGAAAGCTGGAGCTTCCAAGCGTGGTGAGAAATCCGGGCTGGGCGTGTTACCATTCAGGCTCTATGAGCGAACAACCTCTACGCGACCAAGTGGCGTTGGTGACGGGCGGCGGGAAGCGGATCGGGCGGGCCATCGCCTTGACGCTGTGCCGCGCCGGTGCGCACGTGATCGTGAACTACAATCGCTCGCGCGAGGGCGCCCAGACCACCGTGCGTGAGATCGCGGCCCTGGGGGTTCGTGCGATGGCCCTGCACGCTGACGTCTCGCGCCCGAGGCAGGTGGCGGCCATGTTCCGCGCCATCGAAAAGCGCTTTGGCCGGTTGGATCTGCTCGTCAATAATGCCGGCGTTTTTTTCCCGAGGAACTGGGACGAGTTGGAGGAAAAAGACTGGGACCGCGTCCTGGGCGCCAATCTGAAGGGTCCTTTCTTCTGCGCCCAAGCTGCGGCGCGAATGATGATGCGCCAGAGGCGGGGAAATATTATCAATATTTCCTCGCTCGGGGGGTTGCAGGCATGGCCGAGCTACATGCACTATTGCGCGTCGAAGGCGGCGCTCATTTCCCTGACGCGCACCCTGGCGAAGGCCCTGGCCCCGACGATCCGCGTGAACAGCGTGGCGCCGGGGACCATCCTCTTCCCGGATGAAGAGCGCGACGCGACGATCCGCAAAATCATCCGCACCACACCGCTGCGCAAAGCCGGCGCCGCCGAAGACATTGCGCAGATGGTGCTATTCCTTGCCACCCACAGCGAGTTCATTACCGGCCAGGTGTTTTCTGTGGATGGCGGGAAGTCGATTCCGTAGGAGAAGCTTTCAGCGGTCAGCGCTCAGCTTGCAGCCGGGCGCAACCAAATCGTGCGATTGACGAAAAACAATGGTAGCGCCGACCTTTAGGTCGGCACGTGCTGAGCTAAAGCTCAGCGCTACATCAAACGTGGGGCAGGGTTCACTCTCAGCTCTCAGCGTTTCCCCCTAAGGGGCCGGGTTCTACTTCCCCCTCGCAATGTCCTCCAAAATCTGCCGCAGGCGGGCGAGGGAAATGGAGGCTTGCCCGTAGCGCAGGATGTTATAAAGTTTCGTGAACTCCATCACGCCGGGACCCCACGGGGTGGTGAGGAAGGAAAAGGCAAACTCGCGGGGTGTTTGGGAAGGGCTTTTTCGAAAGCCTTTCTTCTGTAACGTCTGGAGCAGGCGCTGATAGGTGAGCGTGGCCTCACGCGGGTTCAACTTCGAGTCGCGCCGGGCAAATCTCCAGGCCAGGCGAAAGCGCCATTCCGCCAGCGTTCCGGTTTTGTCGGTCAGGATCAACCCGGCCAGGATGGCGAGCATGATCGCGAGGACGAGCATCTTGTGAGACATCAGCCAGCCCTCGATGCGGAAGGCGAGGCGGATTCCCTGGCGCTTGAGCCGCTCGGTGCGGCGGCGAAAGATCTGCTGGAAGTCGCGCGAATCCTGCTCGATTTCCCGCGCCAACTGCACCTGGTGGCTGAAGTCGTAGTTGATGATCCACTCATTCCAGAAGAGCGCCGCGGTGTCAATGTAGTCGTCCCATTCGCCGGGCAGAACGGGATGGGGATCGGCGGGCGTGGGATCGAAGGGAATCCACCCGTAGCCGGTGAAGTAAACTTCCACCCAGCTATGCGCGTCGCGGGCGCGCACCACAAAGTCCTTGCCGATGCGGTTATAAGATCCCGTTTGAAATCCATTCACCAGACGCGAGGGGACATTCAGCGTGCGCAACAGCACCGCCATGGCGGCGGCGAAATACTCGCAGTAGCCGGACTTGGAGCGGAAGAGGAAGCTCCCCACAGGGTCTTCCGGCTCGATGGCGGGCGGGTCCAGGGTGTACTGGAAATTGTTGCGCAGGTAGGATTGGATGGCGGCGGCGCGGTCATAGTTATTGGCGGCGGAAGCGGTAAGGGTGTGAGCCAATTCGCCGACGCGCGGGTCGATCTGGTGCGGCAGACGGAGATAGATCAGGCGAATCTCGTCCGGATACTGTGTGGGGGCGCTGCGCAGTTCCCGCGCGGGAGGTAGGCCGGCATCGGAAACTACGTTGTAGGCGAACGGGACACTGAGATTCTGCGGATTGTGCAGCGAGCCGGTTTCATCCAGGCTGAGCAAGCGCACACCGGAAAGTTCCTGGGGCTCGGCGGCGGCGAAAAGCACGTCGGTGGAAAGCGCCGCGCGCAGAACGCGGTAGCGTAGCGGACGGTGCGGGCGGTGTTCCCAGCCCGCGGGTGGGGGAATGACGAATCGCTGATACTCTTCCGCCGGGACGGAAATCCGGTCCGCGTTGTCGTTGAACCATTTCTTGCCGTTAAAGCTATCCAGAGTGACGCCGCGCCATTTGACGCCCAAATACCCTCGAGGACTTTCCTCCGGCATGACGCGCATGACCACCATGGGTGAGCGCAGGATTTTGCGGATGTCTCCCAGATTGACGGTTTCAGAAAACCCCGTTATGTTCTGGGCCTGCATCGAGAGGTTGGTCAGATATCCGGTGCGATAGCGGGGAATGACGAAAAACAAGACCGCGGCCAGGATGAAGATTCCCACCGCCAGGCCCACCGCCGCCGTCATCAGCGCCTTCTCCAGAGCCCGCCGGTTCTGCTCGGGCACGCGGAAGGGCCCCTCCGGAGCCCGCCGCGCCGCTTCCACCCCGCGCTTGATTTCATAGCTGATGAACATGGAGATGGCGAAGAGCACATAAAATGTGAAGAAAACCAGAAACGTGGTGCCGACGGTCAGGACGGCGCTGGCGAGCATCATCAGGAACGACAGCGTGGCCAGGTAGACGTAGTCGCGATAAGTGCGCGCCGAAAAGATTTTCATGACCGCGGTGAAAAGCACCAAATGGACGGTGGCCTCCAACATGCGGTCAATGGGGCTGGGGCCGGTGGAGAAGATCAGGAAATCCAGGCCGTAGAAGAAAATGTAGAAGATGGAAATGCGCATGACGGTTTTGGGACCGAGGGAATAATCGGCGCCGCGGACGTAGCTCCACAGTTTGATGGCCAGCGCGCCACACACCACGACAATGGAAATGACGTCCAGCTTGCCGGTGGTGGCGACGGTAAGGAACCCGGTGGCGAGCATCAGGAGCAGGGAAATCTCAAAGTAACGCTGCACGCTGATGTTCGCTTGCCGCTGCTGGATGTCCGTGGCGACGACTTGTGCGTTTTTGCCCATGGGCTTGTGTGACCCGGTTCAGGATTCTATTGTATTGCAGAAAAGCTTTGCCGCAAAATCGGCTCATCCGTTCATCGGCTCATCGATCCATCGGCTGATTTGAAATTTGCGATTTTAGATTTGCGATTTTCGAAACCAGCAATTTGATTCATCCTTTCACCTGGCAGCGCCGATAACCGATGCGGGGAGGTGTGGGCGCTCGGCTGAATGTAAACGGGGAACGGCCCGCCGGAAGTCGTTTCCTCATTTTCGTGCTCGATCCTGCCGATAGCCGATGTGAGGTCGTGTGTCACGCGGGGTTTTGTCTGTCGGCATTGCCCGTCTTTCCGCGTTCGTGCTTAGCCCGCCACTCACCACTAACCACTCGTCACTCCTTTTGAAGTGTGTCACGCCGCGTGCTTGTCTGTCGGCCCCCCTTCTTCCACCCTGGGACTTAGCCCGTCGCTGGTGACTTGTCACTGTTCTTGATTATCAGGTCATCGGAGCATCGGGGCGCCAAGTCATCGGGCCATTGAAACCCTTCTGGCGCGGCAAATCGTCGGCAGAATTCAGGATTTACACCTCCTGTTTCAAACCTCATAATTCAGAATTCATCATTTCATCTTTCTCCTTTCTTTTCATCAACATCGTGGCAAGAGTGTTTTAACTCGTTTGGTTTCATCAACATCGTGGCAAGGCGAAAAAGCGACATGTTTTCTACATTTGTTTTCAACAACATCGCGAAACTAGGTTGCATTTTTTAATTCCCTTTTTTTCCTGACCCGTGCCACCGATGATAGATTAACTATTTTAGATTCAATAAGATAGATTTTTGCGACGTTTTCACTATTCATTGCTAACCCATTTTGTTTCTGATACATCGTGGCAAGCCGCGTCGCTTTTTTAGCCCCGCCTCACGAATTTCAAGCTAACCATCTTGTATTTGAATGAGATAAAGAGTTAAGACATTTTGACGCTAAACGCCTAACCCCTTCTGTTTCTATTACATCGTGTCAAGCCGCAGTATCTTGTAGCCTCTTGTAGCGCTGAACTTGAGTTCAGCATGTGCCGACCTAAAGGTCGGCGCTACGTCAGCATGTGCCGACCTCCCGACTATGGCGGGACATGTTCCGGTCGGCGCTACATCCGCATGGGTCGATCCTTGTACCATGGCTATCTCGAATCACCAAGTACCCTCCGGCAATCGCCAATCGGCAATCGCCAATCTCGAGCTCTGCCACTTGAAACCTCTTCCTAACTGCGCGATTCCACCCTGACGCCGCCCTAAGTATGATAGGCTACGCAAGTTGATTGCCAGGGTCGAGGGGGACACCTGGGAATTCGCTTAAGATAGGAACATTATGTCGGATTTTTCTTTCCAATTTCCTACCGGTAGTTTTTCATACAATGTGAAATGCCTGCATTCGCTCATTCCCCTCCTTGTTTAGGAGGTCCGATTCGTGGATTCCGGTGGTCCGATCTGAACGGACCAGCAACCCGAGGGGGCAAGGGATGGTCGAGCAGACTTGCGCGGGATCGTCCCTTTCCGGGCGAGTCGTAGGGGCGGTTGGCGAACCGCCCCGGTACATAGCGGTTCGGCGGGAAGGCGGAAGAGGGTGGTTGTGGAGAGTCAACATGAAAGTCGAAAGTTTAAAGTCAAAAGTGCAAGGTGAGGGTTGATTCCGCCAAATTGGAAAAGCGGATGCGCCATGCAAGAAAGTTCGCTGCCATGCGAAGGTGCGCGGCTGTTTGGTTTCCCGGCTTGGGTGAGGTAGACTGGGCCTGTGATTTACGAGTGCGATTATAATGAATCTGCGCATCTATACCGACACTTCCGTGATTGGGGGTTGCCTCGACATCGAGTTCCGGGTCCCGTCAATTCGTCTTTTTGAGAAGTTCAAACGCGGTGAGGCCATTCTCGTCGTGTCCGAATTGACGATGCTGGAACTTGCGGACGCTCCGGCAAAAGTTGGCGGCGTATTGAGTGCCGCCCCCGAAGCGCACAGAGAGTATGTCGAGTTCACGCCGGAGGCCAAAGACCTGGCGGAACGTTACCTGGAGGAAGGGGTAATCGGTCCCGGAAAGCGGATCGATGCCCAACACATTGCCATCGCCACAATCAGCCGCGTCGATGTGTTGGTCAGTTGGAATTTCAGCCACATCGTCAACCTGGCCCGCATTCGAGGTTATAATTCTGTGAACCTTCGGCAAGGCTATCCCATGCTTGAGATCCGAAGCCCGAGGGAGGTCTTCTCTGGTGAAAAAAGCTAAGAAAGAATTTGATGCGGTCTTGGCCATGCGTGAGGTCCGCGACCGGCTGAGTGATGCAGTCGAGGGGATGACCTT
>JBEKAD010000267.1:0-7356 GCA_050018435.1 Terriglobia bacterium | reverse complement strand
GGCTCGTCTGCGTCGATCTTCGAGTGCTTGGAAATCGCGTCGTGGATGCACAAGTGTTTTCATGCACCCAGTATATCGGAAGAATTAGAAATTGTCACTGTATTTTGCGAGATTCAGTAAATGGCCCGATGACCCGATGAATCAATGACTCAATTCGTTTAATGACCCGATGACTCAATTCACCAATCCGGGCACAGGCGCGCTGAGTGATTACAGCCGGGAGAAGCAGGCTGTTGCCTTGACTTCCGTCGCGGCGGCGGTGTTGCTGACTACCCTGAAAATGACGGTCGGAATTTGGACCGGCAGCCTGGGAATTCTTTCCGAGGCCATGCACTCCGGCCTGGACCTGGTCGCGGCGGCGATCACCTACCTTTCGGTCCGGGTTTCAGACAAACCCGCGGACACCGAGCATCCCTTTGGGCACGGCAAGGTCGAACACCTTTCCGCTTTCATTGAGACCGGCCTGCTCATCGTCACCTGTGCGTGGATCGTCTGGGAAGCCGTGCGGCGGCTCTTTTTCCGCGAAGTACACGTGGAACCTTCCCTCTGGGCCTTCGGAGTGATGTTTATCTCCATTACCATCGATACCTTCCGCTCGCGCGCGCTTTTCCGGGTGGCGCGTAAATACAATAGCCAGGCTCTGGAAGCCGACGCTCTGCACTTCTCCACCGACGTTTATAGTTCGACCGTGGTGATCCTGGGATTGATCCTGGTGTACGTTTCCGAACAGCGCCACCTGCACTGGCTGCGAGACGCCGACCCGGCCGCGGCGCTGGTGGTGGCGGGGATCGTTGTTTATATCTCGCTGCGCCTGGGGAAAAGGACCGTCGACGCCTTGGTCGACGCCGCGCCGACGGGAACCAGCGCGTTGATCGCGGAAACCGTGGCGCGAGTCTCCGGCGTGCTCAGCCTCGACCGCATTCGGACGCGCGAGAGCGGCAGCCGGTTGTTCGTGGATTTGCGGCTCACGCTCGCCAGCAACATTTCCCTCGAGCACGCGAAGTCCGTCGCCGACGTGGTGGAAGGGGAAGTTCACCGCTTGTTTCCCACGGCGGACGTGGTCATCCTTACTACGCCGCAAGAACCTTCCTCCGGCGACTTGGTGGCGAAAATCCGCGCGGTAGCGCACCGCCGGAACTTCCTGGTGCATGAGGTGACGGCCTACGAGGTGAACGGCCGGATCAACGTCCACCTTGATCTGGAAGTTGACCCCCAGTTGCGCCTGGCGGAAGCTCACGACCGGTCAACACAGCTCGAGAGCGAGATCAAGGCGAACCTCCCGGAAGTGAACGAAGTCAACGTGCACCTCGAGCCTCTACTGGGGGCGGTGGAAACCGGGAACGAGGCTCGCATGGACCACAAGGCGGTGGAGCACAAGCTGGAGGAACTCGCGCGCGATACCGCCGGCGTGCTGGATTGCCACTCCGTCGAAGCCCACCAGGTCGGCGGCAACGTCGTGGTTCGGCTTCATTGCACGCTCGAGCCCGATCTCCCCATCGCTAAGGTACACGACATTACGGAAACCCTGGAATTCAAGTTCCGCCAAGCTTTCCCGCAAATCTCCAAAATCACGATCCACGCCGAGCCCCTGGGCCGGGCATGAGGGGGGAAGCAGTGGGCAGTAGGCAGTGGGCAGTAGGCAGTGGGCAGGAGTCGCTTGGCGGCCTGCCTTCCCTGCGCCTATGCGCCGGGGATGGCGCACAAAGACACCCGACCCCCTGCCGCCACGGGGTTGCGTTAAGAGACCTCCAGTAGGAATTACCGCACAGCGGAGATTGCTACTTGGGCTTAGACGTTGGCGCGACCGAATGGGTCGCGGGTTTGGCCGGCGCCCCGGCATCCGCCACCGGATTCGCAGCGTCATAGCGCTTGATGATCTCTTCCGTAAGTTCGACATCCTTGGAGAAGAAATAAATAGGGACCTGGACGCGATCGATGACCAGGGCAAAGCCATTTTGTTGGGCATAATCGCCGATGATGCGAACCATCTTGGCGCCGATTTTGTTGATGGCCTCATCGCGGTCATGGTTGAAATCGTTCTGGGCATCCTCGGCAGAACGCTTCAACAGCTTTTGCTTCTCTTCCGCGTCACGGCTCAGACGACCCTGTTCTTCCTCACTCAGCATGTTGACTTGCTTCGTCAATTGGTCTTGGATGGCTTGGATTTCCTGCTGGAGACGTTGCAGTTCCTGCTGCCGGGGTTGATACTTCTTCTGTAATTCGGCAATAACCTTCTTGCCCTCGGCGGTATTGGCGATCGCTGCCTGGATATCCAGGACCCCAATCTTAGTTTGGGCAGGTGGGGCACTCTGGGCGCGTAGAGAGAGGGGACCTGCCAGGACCGCCAGCAGTGCGGTAAGTACAATCCATCGGTTCTTCATTCAAACTCCTTCAAAATTCTAAAGTTCCGAATCAAGTTCGTTTCCTAAACTTCTAACCTCGCACGGGCAATACGCTTGACCATCGTTCTCCTCCACCCCGGCGCGATCGAGCATCCTACTTGGGTTTCGTCGCCGACGACGAAGAGCCCGGGTGCGCCGCGGGTTTGGTGGGTGCTCCTCCATCCGAAACCGGGTTCGCAGCGTCGTAGCGCTTCACAATCTCCTCGGTGAGCTCAATGCCTTTTGTGTAGTAGTATATGGGAACCTGGGCCCGATCAATGACCAACGTGAAGCCATTCTGCTGGGCATAATCGCCGATGATACGAACCATCTTCTGGCCGATCCGACGGACGGCCTCATCGCGGTCGGCGGCAAAATCACTCTGGGCGTCGTCGGTCGAACGCTTCAAGAGCTTTTGTTTGTCCTCCAGCTCCCGTGTCAATCGACGCTGGTCCTCGTCGCTCAACGTCGTGCCCCCCTGTTTGCTCAACTGATCTTGGATGCCCTGGATTTCCTTTTGTAATCGCTCCAGTTCCTGCTGACGTGGCTGATATTTCTTTTGCAAGTCCGCAATCGCCTTCTTTCCTTCTGCGGTGCTTGCAATCGCGGCATTAATATCGATGACGCCGATCTTGCCTTGGGCGTGCGCGGCAAGGGGCACTGCCATGATGGCCAGGAATACGGTAAGAGTGGTCAATCGGTTCTTCATTCAAGCTCCTTCAAGAAGTTAACGTTCCAAATCAAACCCTCATTCTAACTCATTTCCCTCGCGCCTAAAACGTACGCTGCACCGTGAATCCGAGACGGCCGGAGCGCTCCTTCAGGCGGAAAGGAACAAAATTCCGCAAGGCGTCGATATAGGTCGCCTCATTGGGAAACAGGGACAGGGGCGGCAGATTCTGCGGCGGCGTAATCACATCATTCACCCGCGTCAAATTGTACCCATAAAAGATGTGGAGCGGAGCGTTAACGATGGGAAGGAGAACCTGCAAATCGAGTCCCGTTGAGCTGCGTGGCCGGAAATTAGTCACGGAGATGGGTTTCAACTCCGAGGGAATGGGGAAATAGGTGTACTGGCTCTCAATCGTGCTCAAGGCTCCCGTGGCCAGCTTGAGCTGGTTGGGCCACAAAATAACATTTTCTCCGACGTCAACAAAGTAAGCCATGTTGACCGTCGATCCCACGATGGGAAAGCGGTATTCGAAGTTAAAGACCGCCTCCGTATCGCCGCCGGGGAAAATCGGAGAATTGATGGGGAAACTGGTGGAAGAACCGCACGAATTTGAACTTGCTCCGGTCTGGGTGGTCCCGGTAATCGGGTTGCCATTGTTATCGCGATTGCACACGGAAACCACGGTGGGATAAAAGGCAATGGGGCTGACGGTGCGGATATCAAAACCCCGCACATCTTCCTCGCCCCCAATGTAGAAGCGGGAGAAGGGGGGAACCACTCGGCCCCCGTAGCCGATGACGGTGGAGGCGAGGAACCGCATGCCGATCGCCGTGGGGTGGTCCGAGCGAACGTTCCGAACCGGCCGGAAATACTTGGCTTCGATCACGGGCCGGATCGTGTTCACGTTCCCGCCGATGGCGCTCCCCGAAAAGCCAATCGCCGCATAAAGGTATTTGCCCCGCGTTGGGGTCCAGGTGCTGTTGACGGTGCTGTAAAGGTAGGTCGGCATGATCTGGCTGGAAATAATCCCGGTCAGGGCGTTGGGGCCCGTCAAGCCACTGAAATTGATGGCCTGGAAATAAGCCTCGGACGCCGTACTAAATGCCTGCAAGCTGCTGCGCGAGAAGCTATAGGTCAGACCCACGCGCGCAAAACTGCGCCGCAAGGGGTAGGAAGCAAACATCGTGAACCCGTCGGAATTCTGGGTGAAGTTCTGCCCATAATATTGGCCGTACTGCGACTGCGCCAAAAGATTGGGATTGATGCCGCTGTAAATCGCGAGTTGGCGAATCTGGTTGTAGTTATAATCGCTCTTAAACACCGTAAAGCCGGCGGTGATGGGGCGATCAAAGAGATAAGGTTCGGTAAAACCGAACGAGTAGAGTTTCTGGAAGGTGCCCCATTGAAACGCCAGACTCAGGGTCGCGCCAAGGCCCAAGAAATTGTTCGTGGCGTAATTGAGACCAATAAAGTTCCCTGACAGTCCGCTGATGCCACCGGAAAGCCCGATGGAGTTCTTTCCCTTCTCCTTGACCTTCACCAGGATGTCAACGGTTTTATCCTTCGCGTTCTGCTTGATGTCGTAATCCTCTTTCTTGACCTCATCAAAAAAGCCCAATTGGTTCATTTTCAAAACGCTGAAATCCCACAACTGGGAGCTGAAAACGCCGCCTTCTTCCGTCATCAGTTCCCGGCGGATGACCTTGTCGCGCGTCTTGGTATTTCCCGAAAACTCGATGCGGTGGACCATAAACTGATTGTCTTCCTCAAAATCCAGCGCCAGGTTGATGAGTTTCTTCCGGTTATCCGGCTCGATATCCGGCGACGCCGTGAAGTTGATATAACCCCAGTTGCCGTACAGCTTGGTGTAATTCTCAATCGCCTTGCGAACCTTCGAGAGGGCGAAAATATCACCCGGCTTCATCCCCAAGACCGGGGCCAGTTGCTCGAGCTTGAAAAGCTTGTTGCCGCGGATGTGGAAGGTGCCCAAGCGGTATTGGACTCCCTCTTCGACCCCGATCTTGATGTCCACCCGCTTGCCGTGCCCCCAGCTCCAAAAAAAGAAGGGCCAGCGCCGTCCCGTGTCAATCATCTTGGTTTCGGGTTCTTTCGGCAAGGCGTAGAAGTAGCCGTGGTCGCGGTAGAGGTCACGAACGTTTTCCAGGTCTGCCTCGATGCGCTCCTTATCGTAAGTCTTGTGGAACCAGTAGAACCAGGGCGGTGCACCCAGGGGGCGCGAATACTTCATCGAGCGCACCAGTTGGCGGTCGGTAAAAACGGTGTTGCCTTCAAAGCGGATATTCCCGAGCTTCACCTTGGGACCTTCCACCACAATAAAGGTCAGCGCCACGGAATTCGGGGGAATGTTGCGCGTGCGGTGACGAACCGTGGCAAACATCTTGCCATGGGCAGCCAACAGTTCTTGCAGCACCACCTCCGCGCGCTTGATGACCACCGGGTCATACTGGGATTGGATGGTGAGCCCGACCTTCTCCTTCTTGAAAACATCCAGGACGTCGGACTGCTGCACGCTGCTCAACCCTTTATAATCGATGCTGCGGACCAGCTTCTTTTCTCGCACATAGAAGGTGACGATTTTGTTGCCATTGGGCGCGTCGGCGACTTCCAGGCGAACATCGTCCAGGAAGCCGGTGTTCCACAGCGCCATGAAATCGCGCTCCAGGGCGTTTTCGTCATAAACGTCCCCCCCGTGCGAAAAGATGCGCGCTCGCAACGTGCTGAGCGGAATGCGCCGGTTGCCACGGAAGGTAATTGATTCAATGGTGGGCTTGTGCTCTTCCGGCGGCGGCGGCGCGGGCGCCGTGGGAGTCGTCAGTTTCGGGGGCTGTTGGGGCTGTTCCCCGGGTTTTGGCGCGGCTGGCGGGGCCACTTCGGGAGTCTCCAACTGAAGCTGTCCCGGCGTCGGTTCGGGCGCTTTCTTTTCCGCAGGCTTTTCAGGCTTTTGAGGAGTCGAGGGTGGCTTTTCCGCGGCAGGCGGAGGATTCTGCGCTTTTTGATCCGGCGGGGGATTCTGCGCCGTGGTCAAGAGAGGCAACCACAAAATCAGTGCCAGGGCGGGGGCTCCCAGCCGGTACAGCTTCCCTCGAAGTCCAGGCACGCACCATTTCATCTTTTTCAAGAGAAAGCGATCCCCCCCTCGCACACGCAAAAACTAAGACAATCCGATGCCGGGATCCCGCCAGAAGTTGGCCGGAAATATTTTTGCACCAGAAAGCCTCTCGTCCCCTCCCGGAGATTCCAGCTTCCCAGGAGCGGGGCGTGTAGATTGTCCGCTTAGCGGCCGGGATAACCGTGGCGACTCGCCCTAGTGGGAGAGCGGTGTGGCACCGACCAGTTTGTCGTTTACGGAACGATAGTAGAGCGCCTCGTTCTCGACGATAACTTCCAAGACCGCCGGAGGATGAATCTCCCCTTGGATTAATGCCTCCGAGAGCGGATCTTCAACGTACTTCTGCAAAGCGCGACGCAGAGGCCGAGCACCGTACGAACGGTCCACGCAGGTCTTGTCCAAAATCCACCGGGCGGACTCCGGCGACAGCGTCAGCGAAATATTCTTCTGGGTAAGATTGTGATTCATCTGCCCGACCAGCAGGTCCAGAATCTGGATGAGGTCGTTATCCGTAAGGGCATTGAACACGATGACCTCATCCAGACGGTTCAGGAACTCGGGGTTGAAAAGCCGCTTCACCTCGCTCATCACCAGTTCTTCGGCCTTTTTCTCCGTGGCGCCTTCCACCCCCGATTGGAAACCCATGTGGGACTGGCGTTGCAGATAGCGCGCGCCGATGTTCGACGTCATGATGATGATAGCGTTTTTGAAGTCCACCGTGTTGCCGAGGCCATCCGTCAACTGGCCATCCTCAAAGACCTGCAAGAGGATGTTGAACACATCCGGGTGGGCCTTCTCAATCTCGTCCAGCAGGATCACGGAATAAGGCGCACGCCGCACACGCTCGGTAAGCTGGCCGCCCTCTTCGTAACCCACATACCCCGGCGGGGAGCCGATTAATTTTGAGACCGAGTGCTTCTCCATGAATTCCGACATGTCAAAGCGCACCAGGGCGCGCTCCGAGCTGAACAAAAAGGCGGCTAGGCAGCGGGCCATTTCCGTCTTGCCCACGCCGGTTGGACCCAGGAACAAGAACGAGCCCACCGGGCGGCCGGGCAGCTTCAAGCCCGCCCGGGAGCGGCGGATGGCGCGCGCCAGGGCGGAAATTGCCCGATCCTGGCTAATGATGCGCCTATGCAGTTCTTCCTCCATCCGCAGCAGCTTGGCGCTTT
>JBEKAD010000266.1:0-7365 GCA_050018435.1 Terriglobia bacterium | reverse complement strand
TGGTCTGCTTCTCGCCGTGGGCGGTTTCAATTTCCAGCCAGAAGATAAATCCGCACTTTCCGATCGGCCATGTGCCGTCTCCTTGGCCGTAAAAAAGCACTTGCGCGCCGAGGGTGTTGGCGCCCGCTTGCAGAAGGGCGGTCAAATCCAGGGGATCGACTTCCAGCCAGCGGGGGTCGCACGGGGCCGGCCCCCACTGCACGCGTTGGCCGTTGACTTCCAGCCGGTAGCGGCTTTCGGCTGCCACCCACCCCTTGGCGCGAAGCGGCTTTTCCGGCAAGTCCAGTTGACGGCGGAAAAGGACGAAGGTGTTTTGTAGGGTGCGCTGCGAGGGGTACCAGATCCAACGCGCGGGGCGTAAATTCAGCATAATGGTCTTGGGAAGCGACATCGGCTGAATTGGAGCTTGCAGGCCCGTAGCCGATTCCGCGGCAAGCGCTCGCGGCCCTGTCGGAGATAGCAACGAACCCCCCGCCAAAGCCGAACTCTTAATGAAGTCACGGCGTCTCATGATGCCTCCCAGAACCAGGACCTGATTTCAACAAGGTCCGGAATTTTCCCGGTGAAGTATACGCGATTTGGGGTCGAATGGTAGTGGCCATGTCCGGTAACGAAGCGTGTAGCGCGGACTGTTCTCGAAGTTCGGCAGATGAAGGCTGAATCTTTGAATTTCCAGACCTCGCCCCCTTGGGGGAGAGGGTGGCCCGCATCCGGCGCTTTCACCAGCCGGGGCGGGACGGGTGAGGGGGTCGAGACCGTGGGAATGGAGGGAATCCAAGGCAAGCGTCGATGGGCGACAGATGTTGCAAAATAGGAGACGTCATCTGCGAATAGCCGAGCATGCGACTGCCCCCCTCACCCACCGCCTTGCGGTCCCCCCTCTCCCCCAAGGGGGCGAGGGAAAACGTTTCAGCATGGTTGTGGTGCAATTCAGATGACTGAGAACTGACGACTGAGAACTGAACCTCAATGCGCGCTCATGGGCGCTCCGTGCGGCCGGCTCTTCTTCATCAAAAACATCAGGGGGATCAAAGCTAAAAACGTCAACCCCATCATCCAGAAATCATCCACGAAAGCCAACATCGCGGCGTGCCGCTGCAAAAGCCCATAGGCCATGCCATTCGCCTGGGCCTGAGCGTCAGGGTAACTGGACCCTGCCACGAACAGGATCCTCGCTGCGCCATTCACCATCGCCTGGTACGCCGAATCGAGAGGAGTCATGTGGCTGACGAGCATGCCCTGATGGAACTGGGTTCGGCGCGCCAGCAAGGTCACCACGTTCGCAATTCCGAAGCTGCCGCCGATGTTCCGCGCCAGATTGATGATCCCCGTGGCGTTATTGAATTTCTCTTTGGGGATAAAGTAGAACGCCATGACGTTGATCGGCACAAAGAGAAATGCCATTCCCGCCGATTGATAGATTCGCGCCATCATCGCGGTGTGAAAATCGATGTCCAAGTTAAACGTTGCCATGTGAAACAGCGAAGCGGCCACGATCACGACACCGACAATCACCAGCCAACGCGCATCGAACCGTGTGAGCAGCTTGCCCACGATGGGCAGCATGATGACCACCATGAATCCTCCCGGCGAAAGCACCAGCCCGCTCAACAGCGCCGTGTACCCCAGCAGGGTCTGAAGAAAAATGGGAAGCAAAGCGGTGCTGCCGTAAAGGACAAACCCCAGCACAAACATCGTCACGGTAGCGAGGAAAAAATTCCGGTCTTTCAGCAGCCGAATATCCACGATGGGATCTTTGCGCGTGAGCTCCCAGATTAGGGTCGCGACCAGCCCGATCGCCGACACAGCGGCGCAGGCAACGATGAAGTGCGATTCAAACCAGTCCTCGCGCTGTCCCTTATCCAAAACAACTTGCAGGAATCCCAGGCCCACACTCAGCAGGCCCAGCCCAATGAAATCGATGCTGACTCCCGCCTTAAACTTCTTGCGCACGAGGAACGGCGGGTCAAAAATCAGGAAGAAGGTAAGAATCAGTGAGATTAGTCCCACCGGGATGTTGATGAGGAAAATCCATCGCCAGCTATAACTGTCGGTGAGCCAACCACCCAAGGTGGGGCCGATGATGGGGGCCATGACCACACCGATACCGAACACGGCCATCGCCATGCCTCGCTTTTCTTTGGGAAAACTCTCCAGCAAGATGGCCTGAGAGATGGGCTGCAACGCTCCCCCTCCGGCCCCTTGCAGAATGCGGAAAAACACCAGCAAGGCAAGACTGGGCGCGAGCCCGCAGAGCATGGAGCTGATCGTGAAGATGGCCACGCAGGTCATGTAGAACCGCTTGCGGCCGAACAGCGTGGAGAACCACCCCGTGAGCGGGAGCACAATGGCGTTGGAAACCAAGTAAGAGGTCAGGACCCAGGTGCTTTCGTCAACGCCGGCGGAAAGGTTGCCAGCGATGTGTGGAAGTGCGACATTGGCCACGCTGGTATCGAGCACTTCCATGAAAACCGCCAGCATCACCGTGAAAGCAACCACCCACGGGTGGGTCTCTCCGTTTTGTCGAGTTCGTGCGAACAGATGCTTCATGACCAGTTTCGATTCTTTGGCGGCGTCACCCCAGCGGACTTTTGCAATCTACCGGCCCGCTGGAGCCACCCTGACCCTTGCACTGTGGAGGGCCGAAAGGATAATGGAAACCGCCTCCTTTTCCCCCAGGCTCGAGGAAATCATCAAATGGTACAGATGGCGATTCTGCCAGTCTTCGCCGTAATGATCGCGGACGTAAGCGGCACGGGTTCCGTCTTCGGCGCCCAGTTTCTTCTCCGCCTCGGATCTCGACAGCCGAGCGTCGCGGCTGAGCAAACGCTCCAGCCGTTCACCCCGGGGCGCGTAGATGAAAACATGGAAAGCATCTTCGCGCTGCTGGAGAACACACTGGCTTCCCCGCCCCACAATCACACAGTCGCCAATCTCCGCCGCCTCTTCGATGATCCGGCGGGTCAAATGGGCTGCCACTTCGGCATCAAACCGGCCCGGCACGGGGCCTCCGATGTAACCCCTCAGACCCGGAGATTGCCAGAAGACCTCCGCCAGCCGATTGAACCAAGGGTCGAGGCGCTCGTCGAATTTTTCCGCGACTTCGGGCTTAATGCTCGCGGTTTCCGCGATTTTTTCCACCAGGCAGCGGTCGAGCAGTTTCCATCCCAGGCGGCCGGCCAACAACTGGGCGATCCGTCCGCCCCCGCTTCCGTACTCTCGCGCCACGGTCACGACGCGGAACATGGTTCCTCCTTAAGAGCAGTGGTTAGTGGCTGGTGGTTAGTGGCGAGTGGCTTAGCAACCGACCACTAACCACTAACCATTAGCCACTGCTTTCCTCACTTCGTGATGATGGTCGCCTCAACATTCATGCCGGGGCGCAAAATTGCTTTATCAGAGGTGGTCGGGTCCAACAAAATCTTGACCGGAATCCGCTGCACCACCTTCACGTAATTGCCCGTAGCGTTTTCGGGTGGCAGCAAGCTCAGGCGTGA
The DNA here is from genome assembly GCA_050018435.1 of Terriglobia bacterium. GTDB lineage: Bacteria > Acidobacteriota > Terriglobia > UBA7540 > UBA7540 > Bog-366. Next base: position 3,868 of record JBEKAD010000266.1, on the reverse strand, counting down.
ACCGGTAGCGCCAGCGACGGAATCCACATGGCCGGTGAAAGTTTGGCCGTACATGTCAACGTCGATCTCTGCCCTCTGGCCGCGACGAACCTTGGCAAGCTGTGTCTCTTTGAAATTCGCCGTGACCCAAATGTCGTTCAGGGGGATCAGGGTGAAGAGCCCCTGGCCGGGCTGGATAATTTGGCCGGCCTCGACCGATTTCCTGGTGACCACGCCGTCCGAGGGAGCGACGATGGTGGTGTAACTTAACTGCAACTCCGCCGCTTCCAAATCCGCCTGGGCCGCGGCCACGGCCGCTTCCGCGGAAGCCCGGTCGTCCTCGCGGATGGAAACTTGTTTATGATTCGCCATCGCCTGCGCCACCATGGCGCGCGCCTGGTCCACCTGGGCTTTGGCCGCCAGCATGGATTCACGGGCGATCTCCGCTCCCTTCTCGGCGGAATTGAGTTTGTCGTTCGCGGCTTTCAGTTGGCTGTCGGCCACGCGCGCCGCGGCTAAATAGGCGTCGTATTGCTGCTGGGAGATCTCACCCTTTTCCATCAGGGGTTTCATACGGGCCAAATCCGCCTGGGCACGCTCGTTGTTGGCTTGCTGCGCCGCCATGTTATCGCGCGCATAGGCCAGCTCCGCCGTAGAATCCCTCTCGTAGGTAAACTTGGCCTTGTCGTAATTCGCCTGGGCGGCGGCCAGTTGCGCATCGGCGCCGAAGGTGGTGCTGTCGGTAGTTTCCCGCGTCAGCGGGACGCCCAACACCGCCCCCCGCGCACGGGCCTGGGCGAGCGCCAGCGCCGCCTGGGATTGGTCCACGCGGGCTTGGTAATCGCGCGGATCAATTCGGACCAGCACCTGGCCCGCCTTGACCGCCTGATTGTCATCAATCATTACCGCGGCGACGGTTCCGTAAATCTTGCTGGCGATCGGCACAATGTGCCCATCCACCTCCGCGTCGTCCGTGGAGATCCGGTTGTGGTAATAAACCAGCAATAGCACTACGGCAATGGCCAGCGCGGCCGCCGCCCCCATGGCGGCGCGGCGGACCCAAGGGTCAGCCCAGCGCGACGGGGTTCTGTCAGCAGCCTCCGGGCTTAGCGGCTCTGCTCGGCCTAATTCTTTTTCCAGCTCAACAACATTGGGATCTGTACTCGGCATAGTTGAACACCTTTACTTGGCTTGTAGCGCCGCCCTTTAGGGCGGCACCTGCCGGGCTAAAGCCCGGCGCTACTTCGAATAAAGCCCTTCGATCTGGCCGATGGCGTGCGATAAGTCGGCCCTTGACTGGTTGTAACGATAGAGCGCGACAATCTGGTTATCGTTGGCGCGAGCCAGAGCGTCCTGCGCGCTGACGACTTCAATATTGTTGGCCACGCCCGCCTGGAAACGGTCGCGGGCCTGCGAGACTTCCTCTTGGGCCAGTTTTACCCCCAGGTTAGCCACATCCACCTCATGCTGCGCCGCGTCAAGTTGCGCTTGCGAAGTTTTCACCTCCAGCGCAATCTGGTTGCGCAGGTCTTCACGCTCCTGCCCCACCTTTTTGAGTTCCAGATCGGCCTTGGCAATCTCGGCGCGAATCCGCCCTCCGGTAAAGAGCGGCACGTCCACGGTGACTTGGTAGACGTAAGACGGAATAGCGCTGGGGGCCGACAACCCTTGCTCGCCCCACGTCCCGAGGAAATTGACCGTGGGCAGCCGCGACTCACTCGCTCCGCGCTTGGCAAGTTCTGCCATGTGCGCCCGCGCCGCAAGCGCCTTCATTTCCGGACGAGTCTCGTAGGCCTGCTCAAGACTCCGGCTGGCGTCGATCTCCGGGGTCTCATAAAAACTCGGCGTGTCAGCCAGCAGGATTTCCCGGTGCGGTTCCAAATTGAGCAGCCGCGCCAAGCCATAAAGCGCAACCTTCTGTTGGGTCTCGGCTTCCAGAAGCCGCTGTTTCTCGTTTTGAAGCTCGACGTTGGCACGCAAGGCGTCAATCCCCGTACCCACCCCGTGTTTCTGTAAGTCATTGGCTTGGTCATAGAGCGCCTGTGCCAAATCTACGCGCGAGCGCGCTGCTTGCACCGCGGCATTAGCGCGCATCCCCGCCAGGTATTGCGAAACCGCCAACAGCACAACTTGCTCGCGCACGATGGTTTCCTGCGCCTGGCTGGCGCTCACTCCCTGGTGAGCTGCCTGCCAACGCCGCCACAGTGTCAGGTCGAGCAAGGGCATGGTCACACCCGGACCTCCCTGAAAAAACTGGAACGGGCCCGCGTGCTCAGGAATACCCGGAAACTTGCTTCCAAACTGCGCATCGATGTTGAATCTCAGCGCCCGGTCAAAAACTTCCACGCCGACTTGCGGAAGCAGCGCCGAGCGCGCAATGGATTGGTCCTCCTGGCTCTCGGCGAAGCTCAGTGCGGCAATCTGCACCTGCGGGTTTTCCTTGAGCGCGGTGGCCACCGCATCGTGCAACGTCAGTCGCAGCGGCGCCGAATCCTCTGCCCGCGTGGGCGAGGCCGCAAGGAACGGAAGCAAAAGGATCAAGAGCAGGTGAGCGGTTTCTTGCTTCAACTTGTGTGGCGCTTTGCCGGGTTTCGCGGGAGGCTTTTCCGTACAGATTTCGTCAATCAGTGACTTTGGCATGAGACCCGAACCAACCAGTTGCGCCCCCTCACTTGAGATCGAGCAGAGCAGTTTCTTTCCCGCGGGATCAACGAATGTCACACCGGACAAATCCACCACCAACCCCTTCTTCTTATAGATGTCCGTCGACATGTGCCAGCAACGTTCGAACTCCTCCACCCAGGGACCGGAGAGTTTGCCCTCCAGTTTTAGGGTGACCTTCCCACCGATGTCGCTTGTCGTGATGCGAAGCATAATGGCAGCTCTCCTTCAAAATAACGATTGCTAAGGGCAATGCTGGGGCCAAACCCCCAAAGTGGATAAACAGCTAATGGCCGATAATAACCAATAGTTTGCGAGCATGAGGGGTAATGGTGGCGGGGAAGGGGGAGTATTTGTGTGCCGAACTATCGTCACTTGCCGGAATTCAGTCATTGACACTGACATTATTAAGGCATTTTAAGGACAAACTGTCTCGATGGGAAATGCGGTGGCGAATCTGAGTCCAAGTGGTATGGCGCATGGGCAACTGTGGAGCCAGCACTTGACGGCGGCTAAGGGCCAGCAGTTGGCGAGGTCTCCAGAACCCGCGCCGCTTACCGTCAGTATTTCCAAGTCGCATGGCCCAGCGGAGCACGATTCAACTCCGCCCTATGAAGCGGACACTGGGGCATGAAGCTGTCCATCAGCTTGGTAAAACGGTCGTTGTGGTGTCGTTCCAAGAGATGCGCCATCTCATGGACGACGATGTACTCCAGGCATTGAACCGGCTTCTTGGCCAGTTCCAGATTCAGCCAGACGCGGCGGGCTTCAACGTTGCAGGCGCCCCACTTGGTTCTCACAATAAATTGTGGCTTTCGCCGCTCACCATCTCGTGCTTGGACTGCCGAGGCTGGTCTTCGAATCTCGCCCGCTGCCGCCTGATCCAACCGAGTTTGCCGATCACCGCCAGCCGCACGGCCTCATCGCTAACCGCCAAAGGCGCGGCCTGTCTATGGCCTACTGTATGCCGCCTACCATTCTGATTAACGACCTTCGCTTGCCGCTGGCGCATCGGGCAGGAGTAAAGCCCACAGTCAGCAAGCCACTGATCGTAGCTACACGCTGGGGAACCCGACAGTCACTTCCACGGTTTGGCCGTTTACCGGCAAGGTGAATTGCTTAGCTCCTGGCTGCAATGGGTTTCGTGCCGCGTTTCAATGGGAAATGAAATGTAGCGCGGACGAACCCAAGTCTGGCAAAGTCCGCCGTGGTCCTTGAGCCCCAAAGG
>JBEKAD010000265.1:0-7373 GCA_050018435.1 Terriglobia bacterium | reverse complement strand
GCGGCCACCCACGAGGGTGGGATGGGGTTCCCCTTGCAAACTATTGTTCAGCAGATGGAGGCACAAGCGCCGGCCGTGGAGGCGCAAGCGGGCCGACCAGCCGGTGGGGCCGCTGACTTGACGGATGCGTGGCGCAAACTGCTCTTGGCGCGTCAATTCCGCCAGATTTGCCGGCCCCAACTCGGGATCAATCACCAAGACCCGTTCCTGAAGGGTTTTATCTTGCGTAAGGATTTCCAGCAGAGACTTGGTGCGTGGCTGGGCGAGTTCATTGCAATCGCCCAGCGGCGGCGCTACCCACAGCCGTCCGCCGCGAGTGACGAAGTCGCGAAGGGCTTGGCCAACTCGGTCACTCACATGGGCGCAACCGTCGAGCACCAACGGCAGGGAAGGGGACAGCTTCGGCGAGCCGGCCTCCAGTTGGCGCGTGGTCACGAACGCGTAGCCCAAATCATTCTTGGTCAGATATTCCACCCAGCGGCGAACGCGCTCCCAGCTTTCACGCCCCTGCGCATCGCGCCAGCCGTTGTCGCGAGAGGCGCGGATAAAGGCCAGTTGAAGATCGATGACGTCGCGCCCCGGCGCTTCCAGCGCGTGGGCCGTTTCCCATTGGTTGTAAGGCAGAATGAGTTCGGCCTCTTCCTTCCCGCCCGGTGGGTCAACGGGCAAGCGGCCCCACAAGGTGGTGGCCCAGTTGCCGACACCCCAATAGCGCGCGATGGCCCATCCCAGGTAGGCGCCGTCGGGATAGGTAAAATAGCTGATGGTGATGGCGGGTGCGCCGGCTTCCGATTTGGACGCGGCAATGCCCTTGTGCAACATCGCTTCCGCTTCGATTCCCGGCCACTGGACCGATCTCGGCGAGAGCCCAACGTTCTCCATCGTGACCCAGTCCACTACGTCAATCCACTCTTCCGCCGACAAGCCCATGCCGTTCAATCGCAGCGGGCCACTGCTGCTACAGCACGTCATCAGGACTTTGTCCGGCCCAATGGTTTCGCGAACCACCTTCAAGTGGTCGGCGTTGGACTGATAACGCAGGCGGACCCAGTCGCGAAACGCCGGATTGCGGTAATTCCCCCAATCGGCAGGGCGGCCGGAGGTGTCGCCCCAAAACTCGCGGTCCGACAACGGCGGGAGTTCGCGCCCAAACTGCTGGCGGAATTTTTCCCGGCAGTAGCGGCAGCCGCACGTGGCGAACGACCCATAAAAGGCCATGTCGTCTTGATGTATGCCGTCCAAGGGGACTTCCGAAAAAAGCCGCTGCAAGTACGCCTTATGCATTTCCAGGAAATCCGGGTTGTTGTGACAGAGGCATTCGCCGGCATACATTTGGATGTAGGTTGGCTCACCCGAGGCGATCAGCGTCTCCCGCAAATCATTAAAGCGATGCCCGGCGTAACCGGCTTCGCGCGCCGCCACGGCGTCGGGATACAAGTTCACGCAGTGCCGCTCGTGCGTGTGGAATCCCAAAACGTCCACGGGGGTGCGGGGGCGGGCAATCACGTTGCAGGAGAAGTGATCGATGAATTGAATATTCCGGTCGTGCAGCGCCGTGGCGACATCGGCCAAATAGCCGTGGAGATTGGCGAAATTCCAGGCGAAATCGAACCGGTAATGAAAGCCGAACTGGATGGCGACGTCAATCTTTGCCGCCGCCATCTGATCAGCCCGGCGCTGAATCTTGTCGCGGACCGCGCGGCACGGCCATTCCAGGTCGTTTAGGGTGGACCACCAACTGATGACGCGGCGCGGATAGGGTTTTGACGGGAGAGCGGTGCTCACGGGACCGCGTGCAGCTTCCAGGGTGGCCGGCGCAATCAGTCCTTCGCACTTGGCACCCATCACCGTGGCCGCTGCCGTCTTCATGAAATCACGACGAGTGGATTTGCTCTTGTCTTTAGGCGTTGCGATCTCGTTCATTGAAGGGCCTCCCATGAAATGATGAATGTCCTGCCCACCCTGTCTCCTCGGGATCGCCGCAACACGTTTCGCAGCACCCGGTTATACAGTTTTGACTTCGTATCGGAAGGTTCGAAATCGGGCAAGCCGGGAAAAGTCGCGTTGGTTGGCAGTTATGACGGTGATTCCTTGCCGAGCGGCGCTCATGGCGATGAGGGCATCGTTGGTCAGGCGTCCCTGTCCAATCTGCTCGTAATCGTACTCGATGGCAAGCCGGGCCAGCACTTTGCCAGCCTGTGACCAGTCGCTGAGAGTGGGTACGAGGATTCGTTGGGTGCGTTCAAAGTCTCGCTCCAGGCGCTCAACGACGTGGCGGTCTCGCCTGCTGATCCCGGCGTACAGTTCTTCCAGCACCACCGCGCTGAGCCACAGGGGAGCCTGCGGAGCTAATAATCGCCGCAGCGTGAGGACGGCCTCGTCTCCAGCTCGCAGGGCCGTGATGTAAATGGAAGTATCGAGGAGGGCCGGTTGCATCTATCCCGCCAGCTTACCGTAGACATCCCTGATTTCAATCCCGGTCTTGACAAAGCGTTCGTTAGCGTCGCGAGTTATCCGGTTCCGCGCGTGTTCGACGATCACCGCGTCAAGAGCCCGCTCGATAGTCTCCGTCTCGGTCCCCGCCTGCATGAGCTTCTTCGCGAGCCTGATCTTGGCGACGTTAAGCCTGAAATGCTTATGCGCGAATCGATTGTTGACCGTTCCCATTGTCGATCCCTCCCGGCATGAGTATATCACTATATGAACACAAATGAGGAGATTATGAACATGCAGGCGAAGCTACGCATCCGCGCCCGATGGGAATACATGGTGTTCCTCACGCGGATTTCTCACCGCGTCCGCATTCCCTCACGCCCCGGGGACGCGGGGCGCCACTTGCAGTTGCCGGCTGTGTTTCTGGGCGTCCACGACGGCGATGGCGGCCATGTTGACGATTTCTTCCACCGTGGCGCCGCGCTGGAGCACGTGGACGGATTTTGAAAGTCCCATGAGGATGGGCCCCAACGCTTCCGCGCCTCCGATGCGCATCATCATCTTGTAAGCGATGTTGGCGGCCTCGAGATCCGGGAAGACCAGCACGGTGGCGCCACCCTTGAGTTTGGCGAACGGATACTCTTCCTCGAGAATTTCCGGCACCAACGCGGTGTCAGCCATCATTTCGCCGTCCACCATCAGCTCGGGATTTTTTTCCACAACTAATTCCGTAGCCCGACGCATCTTTTCGGCCGAGGGGTGATGGGTGCTGCCGAAGTTGGAGAAGGAGAGCATGGCCACGCGCGGTTCGACATCGAATTCGCGGGCCACCTCCGCGGCCAGCACCGCAATTTCCGCCAAGTCCTCCGCCGTGGGGTTGATGTTGACGTGCGTGTCGGCGAAGAAATAGGCGTCTTTCTTGGTGACGATGACGAAAACGGCGGCCACGCGGTGCACATCGGGCCGGGTCTTGATAATTTGCAGGGCGGGCCGGATGGTGTCAGGATAATGCTGGCTCACGCCTGCCACATAGCCGTCGGCATCCCCCATGTGCACCATCATGGCCCCGTAGTAATTGGGATTCAGCATCTGCTCATGGGCTTCGCTCTGGGTCACGCCGCGCCGCCGGCGCAAGCGATAGAATTCCTGCACATACGCTTCAAAGCGAGGGGAGTGCAGCGGGTCGACCACCTCCGGGCGCATGTCCTCAAATCCCAGTTCCGTGAGCCGATTTTCAATCACCGCGGGACGGCCGAGGAGGATTGGGTAGGCGATGCGCTCCTCGAGGATCACGTGGCTCGCGCGCAGCACTTTGTCGTGTTCGCCCTCGGAGAAGACGATGCGCTTGGGCGCAGCCTGAGCGCGTTGGCGCACGTTCTGCATGACTTCGTAGGTGCGGCCCAGACGGCGAGCCAGATCATCGCGGTAGGTGGCAAGATCGATCTGCACCTGCGCCACACCCGTACGCATGGCGGCTTCCGCCACCGCCGCTGACACCCAAATCAGCACGCGCGGATCGAAAGGCTTGGGGATAATGTATTCCGGCCCGAATTGCAACCGGCCCAAGCCGTAGGCCCGCAACACGGAATCCGGCACGTCCTCTTTGGCCAGGGCGGCCAGCGCGTGCGTGGCGGCGATCTTCATCTCTTCGTTGATCGCCCGTGCCCGCACGTCCAGCGCCCCACGAAAGATTCCAGGGAAACCCAAAACATTGTTGACCTGATTTGGATAGTCGGAGCGGCCCGTGGCCACAATGGCGTCGGGCCGCGCGGCTTTGGCCTTTTCGTAACTAATCTCGGGAGTGGGATTCGCCAGGGCAAAAATGATCGGCCGCTCAGCCATAGGTTGGAGCATTTCGGGAGTCACGCAATCGCCCACGGAAAGTCCCACGAACACGTCCGCGCCTTCCAACACTTCGGCAAGCCGGCGCTTCGAGGTTTTGACGGCGAAGCGCGAGTTGTAAGGATTCATGCCCTCGGCGCGGCCCTCGTAAATCACGCCGTGGATGTCACACATGGTGATGTTTTCCTTGCGCACCCCCAGGCGCACGTGGTGCAGAGCGGAGGCGAGGCCCGCGGCGCCCGCGCCGTTGAAGACCACGCGCACCTGGTCAATTTTCTTGCCCACCAACTCCAACGCGTTCAGCAGCGCCGCGCCCGAGATGATGGCCGTCCCGTGCTGGTCGTCATGAAAAGCCGGGATCGACATCGTCTTCCGCAGGGTTTCCTCAATGTAGAAGCATTCCGGGGCTTTGATGTCTTCCAGGTTGATTCCGCCGCAGGTGGGTTCCAGGAGTTGGCAGAATTTGATGACATCGTCGGGATTCTGCGAGCCCACTTCCAAATCGAAGACATCGATATCGGCAAAGCGCTTGAAGAGCACCGCCTTGCCTTCCATCACGGGCTTGGAAGCGTGCGCGCCAATGTTGCCCAGGCCCAGCACCGCCGTGCCGTTGGAAACCACCGCCACCAGGTTGCCCCGCGCCGTGTATTCAAAGGACAGGTCAGCGTCCTTTTGAATCTCTTTGCAAGGCTCGGCCACGCCGGGTGTGTAGGCGAGACTCAAATCCCATTGCGTGCGGCAAGGCTTGGTGGGCGTCAGCTCGATCTTGCCCTTGCGGCCTTGCCGGTGATAATCCAAAGCATCTTTGCGGCGAATTTCCATGAGGCGTTCCTTTTGTCCGGTTTTCTGACCTCGTCGAACTATTATTACCTAGCAGTTGGAGGGCCAGCGGACCCATGAATCGAACACTGGTTAAGTAGTGTTTCGTGCGAATTTCGCTACGGACGTCCCGCAGCCCTCAAGTCGTCGTAGAACTTGCGGAAATATGGGCAGGAGTCGTAAACCGGCTGGAAAGACATATTCGAAAACAGCGGCTGACCATCAAACGTCTCCCTGTACCTTGTCTTTTTATTTCGCCAGAAGAGTTCACCGATTCGCTTTTTGGGAGGCTTCTGGAAATTCTTCCATTCTGCCTGGGGATCGGGTCTAATGCTCGGGTCTTGCAACCTCTGCGAAAGGGCCGTCCCCTCTGCCAATATCCAGGCCTCTACCTCGTGAACTGAGACGTGGGGAAAGAAATCCTGGGCGCGACGATGATGGTGAACTTGGCTTCGAAGCCAGCTTCGCACCCGCTCGACCTTGGCATCGAGAGGATCGTTGGCTTGGTGTTTTACCCGGTTCATCCGTAACAAATCGATCAGCGCAAAAACGGAGAGAACTTCTCCGTCGTCGAGGTAGTCCGCAGCAAACCTTCCTGCTTCTTCCAACTTTCCATACAGGTTAACGGGCTTGAGGCCGACGCCTTGGAGTCCCTCATCTCGCCACTGGCGCCGCACAAAATAGTTGACAGCTAACTCCTCCGTGTCGCCCTCGCATAGAATCACGATGCGGCGTCCTCGCGGGAGTGGAGAGGCCATTTATGGGCGACCCCCGAAATGACCCGCTAGCCAAAGATCAGCGAGGTTGAAGTCCTTGAGCCACTTCGCCAAGCTGTCCTGGTCTTCCCGGGAGAATTGTTTCGTGACCGTCTGTCCGTCCTCCTTCTCAACCACAATAAGCTGGTCAGGCTCAAGCTTGGCGACGATGTGGGGAGAATGCGTCGCGACAATGACTTGGGTTCGCATCGCTGCATCCTGAAGTAGCTCAGCCACTAGCTTAATCCAGTCGGGGTGCAGTCCCAACTCGGGCTCGTCAATGCAGATGAGCGGTGGCGGATCAGGTGTCTTGAGAATGGCGAATAGGCAAAGGAGCTTGAGCGTGCCGTCCGAGAGAAGGTTAGCAGAGACACCTTCCTTTTCGTAAGGGCGTTCGAACCAGCGAAGAAAAACTTTGCCGTCCCCGCCTTGTGGGGGAAACGTGACCGTATTGAAATCTGGGCAAGCGGTCTTGCACATTTCCATGATCTCGCCCCAAATGTAAGGGTGATTCTGTTGGATGGAATAGAGGACTGAAGAAAGATTGCCACCGTTTGGCAAGAGTTGAATGTCAGGTCTGACCAACGCAGGCTGACGGACCTGGGACTCAGGTCCCACATCAATATCGCGATAAAAGACCCATCGTTGAAGCTCCCACAAAAGCGCGTAGGGCGCGGGGTACTTGTCCCGATCTTTGACCTGAAAAATTGCGAGCTCGGATTCCGAGTCCGGGTATTTACGGTCGACGATTATGTTGCCCGATTCGTCGTGCCACCGAAATACAGAGCCGAACAGAAACCCGTCCTTGTCCCTCGTCTGTGCATGCCTTGTCAAAACCTCAACTGACGGCGAAGGCATGCCCGGTGATTGCTCTCTCAGAATCTCAACCCAAACCTGGGCACCGGAACCCGAATTCCGCATTGCTATCGTGTACGATACGTCGCCCCCGTTGTTTACGGGCGACCTGGAGCCCGTGGCGGAGCCGACACGCGAGGCAACCTCCGGTGACGGCGAGAGCATGTAGGGGTGCTGAATTCCTTTGAAGCCTAAGTCAAGACGAACTTCCCCCCAAGAGTCGAAGCCGAACGAGATGTTCGGAAACCCGCCGCGCCTAAAGACACCATTCGCCAATTTCCCGTTTCCAGCCTCAGACAACAGCATCAGCAAATCGAGGAAGTTCGACTTTCCGCCCCCATTCGGACCGATCAGGACGGCGAGACGCGGCATATCCAACTCGACCTTTTTGAAGCTCCGGAAGCCCTCAATCTTGATGTAATCGAACATAGCGGAGGTCCTTGGGTCCGTTAAGAACCGACTTGAAAAGGATTATAGCACGCAGAGCAATGTCGCCGGGGGGTGCTTCGCGAACCATGGCTGTCCAAATTAACGAACTCTTCGAGTGGCCAACGCAGCTCCGCTGCCCGGCTGTGCGGAAAGCCTCTGGCTTTCCGGCTAGCCCCCCCCATTTCTCTTTCTCCGCGCCGTCTGGAAGGCGCAGCCTTCCAGACGGCGCGGAGTGGGTAG
>JBEKAD010000264.1:0-7413 GCA_050018435.1 Terriglobia bacterium | reverse complement strand
TGTTCGATGGTTTTTTGGGCGGGCATGAATCCATCGTGCTTTTCCTCACCGTCACCGGGTACAAGTATTTGGAGGTGTTGGAGCAATTGACTTAAGGGAGATTTTTCAACCGTGTCGGGAAGGGCGGGGTTTCAGCCCCGCCGCAGACGCGGCTATCAATGATCTGTCTGTCCCGTGCCCTGCGCAGCTTGCAGCCGCAAGCTGCGCAGGGCATGGGACGCGTGAATGATAAAAAGGCCTTGTAACGGCGGGGCGAAAGCCGCGCCCTTCTAAACCCCTGGCCAGAAATCCCGTTCAATGCTTGCGGAACTCTCATGGCACACACCGAACGGCTCTATTACACCAACTGTTACCTAAAGGAATTCAGCGCGCGCGTAATTCGTGCCGATTCTGATCCGCGCGGGACGCGCGTCTACCTTGACCGCACGGCATTTTATCCGGAGTCGGGCGGGCAACCCTCCGACCGCGGCACGCTGGCGGGAATGCCGGTGATTGACGTGATCGATGAGGGAGGCGAAATCGCCCACCTTCTCGCGGATGAGCCCGCCTATAAGCCGGTCCAGGGCAGCATCGACTGGGAACGCCGCTTTGACCACATGCAGCAGCACACGGGGCAGCACATTCTATCGGCGGCGTTTGAACGGGTGGGGAGTAACAAGACGGTGTCGTTTCATTTGGGCACGGAGAGTGCGACCATCGATCTCGATTCCGACCGCGTCGGCACCCAGCAAATCGAAACAGCGGAAGAGCTGGCGAATCGTGTGGTCTTTGAAAACCGGCCCGTGCAGATTTCCTTTCGGCCCGCCACCGAAGCCGGGCAACTCGAGTTGCGCAAACCCACTTTTCGCGAAGGCGACATCCGGCTGGTGGAGGTTGAGGAATTTGATCTTTCCGCCTGCGGAGGCACCCACGTCAGCCGGACCGGCGGCGTGGGGATTATCTGCGTTCGCAAGGTTGAGCGCGCCAAAGGCCTGATGCGAGTTGAATTCGTGTGTGGCGGCCGGGCGTGGCGCCGGGCCCGGCAGGATTTTGCCACCCTGAGCGAGGCGGCGCGATTGTTCTCCACGGGACTCGAAAACGTGCCGGAGATGATCGCCAAACAAGCCCAGGAGTTGCGCGAGGCGGGGAAATCCCAGCAGAAACTGGTGGAAGAATTGGCGGAAAAGGAAGCCGCACAGTTGTGGCAGCAAGCCCCGGAGAAAGGTGGAGTGCGCGTAGTTCGGCGCCTGCTTGAAGCCCCGGGAGGGAAGAAGGCAAAGTTGATTGCGCACGCGGTGGGAAAGCAAGCCGGCGCCATCGCCCTGATCGGGGTTAAGGGAATGCCCACCGGTCTCTTCTTTGCGCAGACGCCGGGCGGGAAGGCCAACCTGTTTGAGGTGATGAAACAGGCCTTGGCGAAATTCGGAGGCAAGGGCGGCGGAGCCCCGGATTTCGCGCAGGGCGGCGGGCTGCCGGAGGATCAATTGGAAGCAGCCTTGGCTTTTGCCGAGAGCCTGTTGGCATGAAGCTTGGCGGCGGTTTGCCCGCCGTGTTATATTTCCAAGGTCACTGACCGCGTGGGCGCGTAGCTCAGTTGGGAGAGCGCGGCGTTCGCAACGCTGAGGTCGAGGGTTCGAATCCCTTCGCGTCCACCAAAAACTCCCGTTTACTTGACAATCGTTTATAATTATTGAATAGGCGCCGCGGGAGTTCAGTTCCGCTGCGCATCGCTTTCGGCAGGTTTAGAAGGCTTCCGATGCAATGTCCTAAATGCAAGACGGAGAATTCCGAAACAGTCACCTATTGCGTGCGGTGCCATGCGCCGCTGAAATACACCTGCCCTTCCTGCAAGCACGTGCAATTTACGGGTGGGAAGTGCGAGAAGTGCGGCGTGGATTTTGCCAAATACGCGGCGATGCTGGTCTTCCAATCCAAGGACACTGCTCAGGCGGCGCGCACCAAAGTCAAGGGGCGCGCCGCCATTTTGAAACAGATTGTCCTTCTCCCCATTACCGGCGGGTTTTCTCTGATCAATTATTTTGTCAAAAGGGCGCGGGGCGAGTAGCGCTCGCTTGCCGCGGAAGTAGCACGGGCGTCCTGCCCGTGTGAAGGCATGGCCAGGATGGCCATGCTACGTGGAATCACGTGGAATCCTACCGCGACGTCTTTTCGGCAACGTAGTGCTTGGCTTTGGCCAGCAGTTCCTTGGCCTGTGGAATGGTCTCCAGGCCTTTCAGCACTAAGGGGTCGGTGCCCATACTGATTCTGTGGGCTTCATTCTCGCCATAGACAAATCTCACCAATTCGATTTTGATATGGCTTTTGATGAAGTCAAGATTGGCTGTCATGTTCAGGTCAGAGAAGGGGATCTTCTCTTTCGCCAGGAACTGTTTGAACTCATCCAGCACGGCGTCCGTCACTTCGAAGTCCTTGGGAATGGTCTTGTGGACTCCCAGGTAGTATTTGCCGAAGTTGAAGAAGGCGCTGTGCTGAATCAGCGTTTCCTGCGCGGGAGTCAACTTGGGATCGGCAAACTCGACGTCGGGAGTGATTCCTCCGCCGCCATACACTTCGCGCCCGCCGTCGGTCAGCCGGACCTCGGCATGGTTGGGCTTGGTGTGCTCGGGGTGATAGTAGTAGTCATACAGAGAGACGTTTTCATATTGGCGCTGGATCAGACGTCCACTGGGCGTGTAATAGTGGGCTGTGGTTAAGGCCAAGCCGGTGTGTTCGCTCAACTGGTACACCGTTTGGACCAGGCCCTTGCCGAAGCTGGGCTCACCCATCACCAGCGCGCGGTCGTGATCCTGGAGGGCGCCGGTGACGATCTCCGCCGCGCTCGCCGTCAGGCGGTTAATGAGCACGACAATGGGGTACTCATTGCCATCGTCACCATGCGTGGCTAAATAACGCTTCTCCCCGGAATGCCTTCCCGAGTGGTAAACAATAAGCTGGTTTTTTTCTAGGAAGTGATCGGAAACATCCACGGCTTCCTGGAGTAATCCCCCGGGGTTACCACGGAGATCGAGAACCAATCCCTGCAAATTCTTTTCGCTGACCTTTCGCAGCGCATCGCTGAGCTCATCGTTGGTGTTCTCGTCGAATTTACTGATGTGGATATAAGCGATGTTAGGCCGAATGAGGAATACGTCATCGACACTGCGGGTGGAAATTTCATCGCGGGTGATGTCGATCTCCAGCGGCTGGTCGTATCCTTCGCGGAGGATGGTGACGTGAACCTGCGTGCCCTTGGGGCCCTTGAGCATGGCGGCCACCTGCACTGTGTTCAATCCCTCGGTGGGTTTGCCATCGACTTTCGCCACGATGTCGCCCGGGCGCAGGCCGGCGCGAAAGGCCGGCGACCCCGGAATCGGCGAGTCCACATAGGTGACGAGCTTGCCCATCTTGCCGGGACGGGCTACGATCTTCATGCCCACGCCGTAGTACTTACCCTCCTGGTCTTCACGGAGCAGGGCGAAGGCGCGCGGGTCGAAGAAATTGGAGTGCGGGTCCAGGGTTCGCAGCGCGCCGGGAATGGCGCCGGTGTAGCCATTGGGCGGACCATAAATGGTCGTGTCTGGATCGACGGGGTCGGCGTAGTTCGCCTCGACGACATCGTACACGCGGGTGAAGGCGTTCAAGCTTGCCTTGACGTCCGAGTCATCGTTTCCGGTGGTGGCCTCAACCTGGCGACCGTACACTCCTCCCAGGAGCGCACACAGGAGTACCGTCGACAAGATAAACCAAACCACCCGGCGTGCTTGTTTCATAGATTTGCAGCTCCTCACCCTGCTGACTAAGTATAACATAGGGTTGACAGGTCAAGAAGCGCCCTGCACCATACCCGGTGATTGGATGCAGATTGCCGGCCCAAGGTTCGATGCCCGGTCAATTGACGATTTTCGATTGCCGATTGTCGATTGACGATTGAAACAAAGGAAGTTTTCAGTTCTCCGTCTTCCATTCGGCCTTCTGCTGACTACTGGCAACTGGCTACTTCCAATCGAAAATCGACAATCGTCAATCGACAATTCCTTGCGGTTCACCTTGACAACGCCCCAGGGTTTACCTATTATCGCAATGGAGGCGCACCTTGTTTAGCGGCGGGTTTTTCGAAATCGGGTTCTTCCTGTTCATTGCCTATCTCCTTTTCGGACCCAAGAAAGTACCTGAAATCGCACGTACCTTGGGCAAGGGTTTGGGAGAGTTGCGCCGCGCGTCTAATGAACTAAAGAATTCGCTGGAAGAGGAAATCAAGAATTTGGACCGCTTACCCGAGAGCGGCCCCGACACGACCTCCACCTATGGGCATCACGATCCAGAACCCACCCCCGAAGAAACCGGACCCCGATCCTGAGGAAGCGGAACTGAGCGGTAAGCAGATGTCGTTCCTCGAGCACCTCGAGGAACTCAGGGTCAGGCTGCTTCACAGCATTTACTCCATTATTGTCACCAGCGGGATTTGTTTTTATTTTCACAATGCCATTTATGCCTACCTTGCGAAGCCTATAACCGACTCACTGCGCGCTCTGGGCTTGCCGGCGAACCTCGTATTCACCAATCCCGTTGATCCCTTCAACCTGTTCATCAAAATTTCCATCTTCGGCGGAGTTTTTCTCGCTTCTCCCTACGTCCTATTTCAGCTCTGGCTGTTTATCTCGCCCGGACTTTACCGCAATGAAAAAAAATACATTTGGCCCTTTGTCCTGCTGACCAGCGGATTGTTCATATCCGGCGGCTTCTTCGCCTACAAGCTGGCTCTGCCCAAGGCGTTTCGTTTCCTGTTGGAGTTTGGCGCGCAATTTACGCCCATGGTGACCATTAACGAATACTGGGACCTGGCGATGTCCATCATTCTGGCGGTGGGCCTGGTCTTCGAATTGCCCGTGGTGATTTTGCTGCTCTCGATCTTTGGCATCGTCACGCCGAAGTTCCTCTTGAAGAACTTTCGCTATGCGGTCCTGCTGACGGCGGTCATCGCTGCCGCCGTTGTCCCGACCAATGATATGGCGACCATCTTTGTCGTTTGGATTCCGCTGCTGGGCCTTTACGTCTTGAGCATCGGACTTTCCTGGCTCGTTTACCTAAAGAAAAACCGGAAAAAAGATGCGGAAGCCTCATGATGACAGTGTGATGTGGCCATGGGTGATTCAGGGCGGCAACATAAGGGTCTTGTCATCCTGAGTCCCGGTTTGGTCGGGACGAAGGATCTGAAGTTCCCTTTGTCACTTTGCGCACGTTTTCACATGCACTTGCGCGAAGCGCCTTGGACTGCGGTAGCAGCAGCTACCGCCTACCGCCTTCGGTTCATGCCCCAAAGGCGCAAGGGACGGAGGAAAAAAGGCGATAGCTGCTGCTACCGCAGTCCAAGGCGGGCTTCGCCCGCAATTAGATTTCCTAGTCCGTGAGGACAACTAAGTGAACAATGTTGGGGCTAGGCGTCAAACTAAGCGGCTTTGGCTTGCGGCATGCAGCCTTCTGCTCCTGCTTGCTGTTCCGCACTGGCTTGGTGCACAGGCGCCGGCCGAAACATTTAATGGCGCGCGAGCTTTTGCCGATTTGAAGCACTTGGTGGCCTTCGGGCCGCGTCCCGCCGGTTCACCGGCTCTGGCAGACTCGCGGCGCTGGATCATGGCGCAGCTCAAGCAGGCGGGCGCCGAGGTTGAAGAGGATGCCTTTATCGCCTCGACTCCGGTGGGCGAAATCCCCATGACCAACCTCATCGCCAAGTTCCCCGGCGCGCAATCCAAGGTCGTGATGGTTACGGGCCACTACGACACGAAGCTCGAGGAAGGTTTCCGTTTTGTCGGCGCGAATGACGGGGCGTCAAGCGCGGCCCTGCTCCTGGAACTGGCGCGTGTTTTGCACGGCCGCAAGCATGCATTGACCTACTGGCTGGTTTTCTTTGACGGGGAAGAAGCCGTGCGGGAGTGGACGGCGACGGACAGCGTATACGGCAGCCGGCATTTGGTCCAGAAGCTCTCCTCCGCGGGCGAGCTGTGGCGCATCCAGGCAATGATCCTGGTGGATATGATCGGAGATGCCAACCTGGATATCCGCCGCGAGGCAAATTCCACGCCGTGGTTGACGGATACCGTGTTCGCTGCCGCCCACCGCCTCGGGTACGCGAGAGAATTCTTGGATTCCCCGACCGCTATCGACGACGACCACATGCCTTTTGTGGACGCCGGTGTGGCCGCAGTGGACCTGATCGATTTCGACTACGGCCCCAGCAACAGCTACTGGCATACGGAAAAGGATACGGTTGAACATTGCAGCCCGCAGAGTTTAACCATTGTCGGCCGCGTGGTTCTTGCCACTCTCGCCGACCTTGAGAAGCCGCCGCGCGCGAGGTAGCATCCCTCCTGGGTATGAACAGCCTTTGGCCGTGGATCATCTTCATCGTTTTTGTGCTGACCCTGCTGGCGCTGGATCTGGGGGTCTTCCATCGCCGCCCGCACCCGTTGCGATTCCGCGAAGCTGCGGGTTGGAGCGCCTTCTGGGTGGCGCTGTCGTTGGCCTTCAACCTGGGAATTTACTGGCGATATGGCGCGGAAGCGGCGCTACAGTTTTTCACCAGTTACCTGCTGGAGAAATCTCTCTCCGCCGACAACATCTTCCTTTTCGCGGTGATCTTTGCGAGCATGGGGGTGGCCGCCGAGTATCAGCATCGAGTGCTTTTCTGGGGTGTGCTGGGCGCCCTCGCTCTGCGCGGGGCCTTCATCGTTGCGGGAGTCCAACTCGTCCGGCATTTTCATGTGGTCCTCTATTTCTTTGCCGTCTTCCTGCTTTTCATGGGAGTGAGGTTACTGCGCGAGCAGGAGAAGAAATACGATCCAACAAGCAGCAGGGTGATTCGTTTGGCCCGCAGGTTGTTCCCGATTTCCGAACGTTATGAGGGCGGGCGCTTCTTTACGCGAGTCGACGGCCGGCTCTGCGCCACCCCGCTCCTTCTGGTTCTGCTCATGATCGAGGTTGTCGACCTAACGTTTGCGATGGATTCCATCCCCGCCATCTTTTCCGTTACGCAAGATGCCTTCATCATCTTCACTTCGAACGTCCTTGCGATTTTGGGATTGCGGTCGCTCTATTTTCTGCTGGCGCGGGCCTTGTCCCGATTCCATTACCTGCGCACAGCGTTGGCGGTGATCCTGATTTTCATTGGCGCCAGAATGCTGTTCACCCCTTGGGTGCACATTCCGACAGGAACTGCCCTGCTGGGGATTCTTTTGATCCTGGGAATCGCCATCCTGGCGTCGCTCGTGACCGAGGCGAAAGACTGACCGCGATTTCTCACCACGCGGGAACGCGACTGTAGCGCAGACCCCCGGTTTTGGGGTCTGCGGTTCTTCCTTAGACTTCTGAGACCGGCTTGCGCAGAGCGCAGCTCTGGGTTTTGAGACCGGCTTGCGCAGAGCGCAGCTCTGCGTTTTA
>JBEKAD010000263.1:0-7417 GCA_050018435.1 Terriglobia bacterium | reverse complement strand
GGGTTCGAGTCCTACCCCTCGTGCCAGCTACTCGTAGTGATCAGTTGGCCGGAAGAGATACACCACAAATACTATTGGTTCCTGTCCCGAAAGTGTAATTGGGGGTAACGTTCACTGGAATTAAGTGGTTAGCGAGAAGGAGAGCACCTCAACCTGTATGCTTTCGTGAGTTGCTGACAACAACCACGAAAGGAGCGGAGGCGAGGTGCTCATCGAGACATTTATCAGAAAACAGCTGGGTTTGAAAGCTCACCGGGTGACGAAGGTCGAAGAGACCGGAGAGCAGCTGGCAGTTCACATTGAGCGACTGGGGAAGCGGCTGCTGCGTTGCGGGGTCTGCCGGCAGCGATGCCTGCAGGTCCACAGCATCCGGAAAGCGCGGCAGTGGCGAGACCTGTCGATGAGAAAAACCACGTTGATTCTATGCTATCGACCCCGGCGGGTGAAGTGTCCGCGGTGTGGGGTACGGGTGGAAGATTTCCCCTGGGCTGAGCCCTGGGCACGGGTGACGCGCGTGCTGGGCAACGCGGTCGCAAGCTTGGCTCGGGAATTGAGTTGGCAGGGAACGGCGCGGCACTATGGGCTGAACTGGAAGACGGTCGCAGGGATTATCCAGCGCGCGGTCCGGTATGGGCTGCGGAAGCGCAAGCGGCTGCCCCTGCATGTGATGGGCATGGACGAAGTCAGTCGACGGAAGGGGCAAGTTTATTTGACGGTGGTCTATGACCTGGAGCGTCGGGCGCTGCGGTGGGTCGGAGAGGGGCGAACCGAAGAGGCGGTGAAGCAGTTCTTCACCGAGGAACTGGGACGGCGGCGTTGCGCGACGCTGCAGGTGGTGTGCATGGACATGTGGGCCGCCTATGTCCATCGGGTGCGGGAGTGCGCCCCCCAGGCGCAGATCCTGTTTGACCGATTTCATATCGTCAAGCACCTGAACGAAGCCGTGGACGAACTCCGCCGCTGCGAAATGCGGCGGTTAACGGGGAAGGAGAAAGTTGCGTTCAAGCGCACGCGCTGGCTGCTCCTGAAGAATCCTTGGAATCTCACGGCGGACCAGCAAGAGCGGCTCTCGACGCTGGTGCGCTGGAACACACCGATCGTGCGTGCCTGGTACTTGAAGGAAGCCTTTCAACTCTTCTGGGACTATCGCCAGCCGGCGCGGGCGAAGACCCACCTGGAGAAATGGATGAGTTCCGCCATCCGTTCACGACTGGAGCCGTTGAAGAAGTTCGTGCGCATGCTCCGCTCTCATCGGGACGGGATTCTCCCCTGGACCAAGCTGCGGCTGTCCAACGGCGCCCTGGAAGGAATGAACAACAAGATCAAGTCCATCAGCCATCGATCGTTCGGTTTTCGCAGCGCCAGAAACTTCATCGCCGCCATCTATCACGGCTGCGCGCGGTTGCCGCTACCGGCTGAAAGCTGATTACACTTTTGGGATAAGAGCCCGAAAATGCGCTTCATGAAGTTACTTTTGAGGTTCCGTAGAGGTAATGATCGAGGTTCATCGCGAGGTCCTTCGGGACCCGCTCCCATTCTTCATCCGGGACGTCTTGGGCGATGGCCGCGAAGGTCTTGTCAAGGGAAGGGGCGGGCGCGGCAGGGCGCAGCACCGCGACCGGACGCGCATCATGCTCGATGACAACTTCGTCGCCAGCGCGTATATGATCCAATAACGCGGCAAAATCCCTTGCCGCTTCCGTGGCCGAGATGTGGATCACACGGTTTCCCATACGCCTATTATACACCGTACACCTGCCCGTCGCTGTGCGCAATTCACCAGCCCGGTTCTATTAAGGCGCGAGAGATAGTTTGCTTGCTTGCTTGCTTGCTTGCTTGTCGTGGCCGGGCTACAATCCCACCTTTCATTTTGGGTGGTTCCCAAGGAAGGAGGATGTAATGAGCAAAGTTAGCCGGCGATCTTTTCTGGAAAAGGCGGGAGTGACTCTGGCGGCAGGGTCCGTCCCCCTCGAGGCGAATGCAACGGGCGGGGCCGGCGTAGGGAAGGAAAGGAAAACCCCCGACGTTGAGGATCCCGCGCGGTATGGAATTGCCCGCTGCGTGGCGGAATGGTCCTATAGCTCGGGGAAAGCATACGCTGACCCCTTTAACGATGTGGAATTGGACGTGGTGTTTACCGACCCGCAGGGTCGCGAGCAAACGGTCCCGGCTTTCTGGGCCGGCGAACAAACCTGGCGGATTCGATACTCACCTGCGGCTCCTGGCCGCTACACTTACCGGACCGTCGCGAGCGACAGCGGTGATCTGCACGGGCGCCGCGGCGTGCTGGAGGTCTCGGCTTACCAGGGAGAAAACCCTCTGCGGAAGCACGGCCCCCTCCGCGTCGCGGCCGACCAACTCCATTTTGAGCACGCAGACGGCACACCTTTCTTCTGGCTCGGCGACACGTGGTGGATGGGCCTTTGCAGCCGCTTGCGATGGCCCGAGGACTTTCAGCAGTTGGCGGCGGATCGCGTGAAGAAAGGCTTTACCGTCATTCAAATCATCGCCGGGTTGTATCCCGACATGCCACCCTTCGACCCGCGGGGAGCGAACGAAGGGGGATTCCCCTGGGAAGCCGATTACGCGCGCATCAATCCCGGATACTTTGACGCGGCCGATTTGCGCATCCGGTACCTCATCGAGTGCGGTTTGTCTCCTTGCATCGTTGCCTGCTGGGGTTACTTCCTGCCCATCATGGGCATTCCTAAAATCAAAAAACATTGGCGGTATCTGGTCGCGCGGTGGGGGGCTTACCCGGTGTTTTGGTGTTTGGCGGGTGAGGGAGCCATGCCCTATTACCTTTCCAAAACCAAAAAGGAGGACACGGCCGCTCAAAAGCAGGGCTGGACGGAAGTCGCAAGGTATGTGCACAGCATCGATCCGTACCACCATGCCGTTACGATTCACAATGGTCGCAGTGAGGTCGAAAATCCGTCGGTGCTGGATTTCGACATGTTGCAGACCGGTCACGGCGATCGCAAGAGCATCCCCAACACGGAAAATCAGATCACCGGCGCACAATTAAAGACTCCGCGCATGCCGGTGCTGGCCGGGGAAGTGTGCTACGAGGGAATCATGGAAGCGAGCCGGCAGGAAATTCAGCGTTTTATGTTTTGGACGTGCATTTTGAATGGCGCCGGAGGGCACACATACGGTGCGAACGGCATTTGGCAAGTGAACACGCGCGAGAGGCCCTTCGGGCCTTCGCCGCACGGACGTACGTGGGGCAATGTGCCCTGGGACGTGGCCGCGGAACTCCCCGGCTCGCGGCACATCGGGCTGGGCAAGGGACTGCTGATGCGATATGAGTGGTGGCGCTTCGAACCGCATCCGGACTGGGTGGACCCCCACTGGAGCAAGGAGAACTACGAGCGGCCTTACGCCGCGGGCATTCCTGCGGAAGTCCGTGTGATTTTCATTCCACCGGTATGGAATGTGCCCACGGTGAAAAGCCTCGAAGCCGGCGTGTCGTATCGCGCCTTCTATTTCGATCCTGCGTCGGGAAAGCAGCATGATCTGGGTGACGTGACGCCGGATTCCACGGGCGCGTGGCCGGCTCCCGTCACTCCGACGTTCGCAGATTGGGTTCTGGTACTGGAGAAAAAGAGTTGACGCTTGCGGAGTGGGCGTGTCCTTTCGGCATGACTGCTTAACTCGACCTTGCCGCAGTGGTAGCTTCGGTCTCATGCCCAGCGGGGGCAAGGAGGGCCGACGATAGCCAGGGACGAGGCTGAGATTCGTATTCTGTCCGCCAAAAGGAGCTGAGATGTCATCGAAGAAAATCGGGATTCCGCAGGAAATCTACCAAATTAAGGTTACCCTTCTCGGGACAAGGCCCCCGATCTGGCGCCGGCTGCTGGTGCCCGCAGGTCTGACGTTGGAACACTTGCACGACGTGCTGCAAGTGGCGATGGGGTGGGAGGACTGCCACCTGCATGACTTCCGCGTCGGCCAAAAGCGGTTCGGGATACCCGATCCCAACGACCGGCTCATGGGCCTGCCGGCCACCGGCAACGAACGCACCGTGCGGCTGTTCACGGTTCTCCGCAAAGTCGGCGCGAAGGCCGTGTATACCTACGACTTTGGCGATAGTTGGGAGCATGCGATCGTCGTTGAGAAAGTGCTGCCACCCGAACCGGGGCTTGCTTATCCAGTTTGTGTGGGCGGCAAGCTCCAAGGTCCGCCCGAAGACTGCGGGAGTATTCCGGGTTTCTACAACCTCCTGGAAGCCCTCCGTGATCCGGCCCACGACGAGCATGAGGAAATGTTGGAATGGGTTGGCGGCGATTTCGATTCCGAGGCATTCTCAGTCGATGACGTCAACCAACGACTTGCACCCCTGCAACGGCGCCAGCCCAAGGGCTGAAAACGAGTGAATCTCCACTCAGAAAGGGACAGCCAACACCCTTACGCAGGCTTGCCGAAAGGACACAGCGGGCAAGCGCGCAGGTGGTGGGTCAATTTGATGTGGTAGCGGCGAGTTTATCCGTCAACTGACGGACCAAATGGCGGCGTAAAGCCGCCTCTACATCAAATTGACCCACTACCCGACAAAGGACAAGGCCGCATGAAAATACAACGAAGAGCATTTATGGAGATGACAGGAGCATCCGCCCTTTCTCTGGGGGTGCCCGCCGCGAGCCTCAAGGCGTCGCCGCCACAGAAGGCCGAGGCCAACCTTTCACCTTCAGCCCTGGTAGAGTTGAACAATTTTCCTTTCCTTCATGGGCGGGAATATTTTGTTCTGCGCAGCGGCCGCGCCAAGGTAGTTTTCCAAGTGGACCGTGCCGATCTGGGGCCCGCATTCACGTGGATGCTTTTCGACGCCGAGAACGCCATGCAGAGCGGAAGAAAAGCGCGCGCCTTCAACTTTGACCCGGAGTCCGGGTTCGCGGCAAGCGCTCTACAGGTTGAGCTTGGGGAGTTCGCCTTTACCGCCTTCGGGATGCAGATGGAGTGGCGATGGGTCAACCTTGACGGCATACCTGCCGTCGAGGTCGTGTGGTGGGCCGGAGGCGTTCGCGTTACGGAGCGAGTGGTGGCCTTGGCCGGGGCCGGGGCGTTTTTCAGAACGATACTGCTGGAGGGTCCGGGCCTGGCGGGTGAGGAGGTCGTAAACCTCAGGCTCTTCTTGCCGCATGGGCAGTTTCGTTCGAGCGGATCGGTTCTGGCACAAATCGGCGAAAAATATGGCTGCGGGTTCGCCGTGCTCGGTGACGCCACAGTGCACATGGACGAGGGGCAAGGGTCCGTCGGCATGGGTCCCCTGACGGTCGGCCCTCGAACCAATGCCTCTGTCGAGGTTCTGCACTTCTTTCAAATTCCTGACCAGGGTATGGATGCGCTCCTGGCGCAAGGCGGTTCGCTAACCGCGCACCTCCCGCAAGAACGACAAAAAACCCAGGCCACTTGGGCGGTAACTTCCACGCTCACCACGCCGGACAAAACCCTGGCAGATATCTATGACAAAGCCCGCTTTGGCCTTCCCGGCATGATTGCTGATGACGGGACCATGAACGCCGGGATCTTCCAATACGGCCGGCAATGGGTCCGCGACACTTCCAACAGCGCCTTGGGAGCATTGCACGCGGGGCATTTCGAGCTGGCCCGAACGGCATTGCATTGGGTTTTGACCAACTTGGTCAGCGACGAAGGCGCCGCGGCGATCGCCAGCCAGTACGTCAAGGCCGATCATGAAGAGCTGGACCAGATGGGAGAATTGCTGCACGCGCTGAAGAGCTACCGGGATTGGACCGGTGACGATTCCCTGGTGCGGGAGCACAGAAAGAAGCTGCTCGCCCTCATTGCAAGGCCCTTGCAGCCGCTGTTCCGCGACGAAACCGGCATGGTACACAACCGCCGGGAATTTTGGGAGCGGGCATTTCTGGATGCCTATGAGCTCTCGTATCAGACCTATCTGGTTTTGGGACTTCGGGATGCTGCTGACCTGGCGCCCGCGCTGGGGGCAGAAGATCAGGCCGACAAGTGGAGGAAGGAAGCGGACCGCACCCTGCAAGCCATGCTGTCACATCCGACGCGGGCTCTGGTAGTGGATGGCCATTTCATCAAGAGGCGGAATGTGGCCGGAGAAGTGGCGGACATGGTCCCGACGGGGCATGGTTCAAATCCCGACGTGCCCTTTCGAAGTGAAAAGCACAATCGCCTTTACCCGGACGCTACCATGGCGTTGCCGATCGCCTTTGGCCTTGTCGACCCTCGCTCTCCTCTCGCCTTGAAAACCTTGGACGAAGTCGAGCCACTGTGGAATATGCGTTGGTTCGGAGGAGGTCACGAGCGTTACAACTCGAGTTCGGAGCAGGACGCCCCGGGTCCCTGGCCCTTCGCCAGTTGTTTTATCTTACGAGCGCTGCACGACGCGGGTTTGTACGAGAGAAGCCGTCGCATTCTGGAATGGCTGAATTCCGTCCAGGGCGGAAGAACGGGTTTCTGGTTTGAGGAGATACCTCTTTTACGTTCGCAAGCGAAGGTGCTCTGTGGGCTCATCCCCTGGACCAGTGGGGAGATTGCACTGTTTACGGTGCGCCATGTCCTGGGAGTTCGCTTCGAGGGCGCCAGGGTGGTGATAAGACCGGCGCTTTACCCCGGGAACGGGTCTGCCAGCGCCGACCTGCGGTTCCGCAAGGGCCGCTTGCGCCTCAGGGTCAAGGGCAGCGGGAAAATAAAACACGTAGATCTCGACGGAAAGAAACTCGATCACCGCCCCGATGGGTCTATTATTCTCCCGGAGGATTTCACTTCGGGAACCGTGAATATTCGCACTTCCTAATCCGGATTATTCATGAATTTCTTGGAGCAATTGAGGGAAGGAAAGCATTTCGCACAGAGGTCACAGAGAAAAGGCACAGAGACCACGGAGAGGTTCCGAGATATTCTCCGTGCCCTCTGTGATCAAGTGGTTCGGTAATTCCAAAGACAAAACACTCCGTGAACTCTGTGTGAAACGTTCTTTAGTCTGCACTCCGCTCATCGTATTCATGAATAACCCGGGCTAGTCGTCCGGCGAGGAGAAAGGGTCTAATAACATGTTGGGAAAATGTCTTCGTCTGTCGCCTGTCATTCGCGTTTTCATCGTATTTGCAATCATGGGTCCGGCCACAATTCTGTGGAACCTCCGGGACAATCACCTGTGCGCGGCGCAGGAACAACCCTTCGCGTACATGGAATGGCCTTCCGAGCCGCCAGCGGGCTGTCCTTTCCAAAAGTCCACCGATATAACCGGCGTTGCCTTCACCGGGCGGCACATTCGCTATGCCAACGCGGACACCTGGTACCCGTCCTGGGCCGCAAACGGGAACATGTATTCCCCGTGGACGGATGGCAGAGTAAACGGCGTCAGGTCCAATTCCGGTGGCAGAAAGGCGACCACGGGGTATGCCACCATCCTGGGCGACGA
>JBEKAD010000262.1:0-7462 GCA_050018435.1 Terriglobia bacterium | reverse complement strand
TTTCCTCGCCGCCGCGCAATGTGCTAGACTGGCAGTTTCTCTGGACTTCAAGAGTCTGCGCTGAGGAACGCCGAACGTGGATGAAATCGGAAAAATTCTACCTTCTCTGTTTCGGAAACAAATCCGCCGCGCGGAGCCACACCTGCTTGAAATCCTGCTTCCACTGTGGCCGCGCATCGCGGGCAAGAGCATGGCGCAACATTCCCATCCCGCCCTCTTTGCCTCCGGCGTGTTGACCCTCGCCACCGACTGCGCCACGTGGAGCACACAGCTCCGGCACATGACCGAGGAGATTCGCGCCGAGATCAACGGCTTCCTGGGCCAACCGGTTGTGAGGAAGTTGCGAATCAAGACAGTGACTCAACCCGGCTTGTTTTCTCCCCCACGACCTTCGCGCGGAACCGCCCCGTTCGCGCCGCCTCTGGTGCAACAGGTGATGAACACGACTTCCATAGCTGACCCCGAGATTGCCTCGACGCTGGCAACCTCTTATACCAAGTATTTCAACCGCCCTCGGAGATAGTCAAACGCATGGCTTTTACCGAAAAAGATGTTCGTTACGTGGCCGACCTTGCTCACCTGGAGCTTACTGAGGAAGAGGTGAAGAAATATCTTCCCCAGATCGATTCCATTTTGGAGTACGTGCAAAAGCTGAACGAGCTGGACACTTCCGAGATCGAGCCCATGGCGCAGGTCACGTATCCGGGCTCCGAGAATGCTTCCTTCCGGGCGGACCAGCCGCGCCGGAACTTTTCCCAGGACCAGGCGCTGGCGAATGCTCCCGAGCCGGGCGCGGGAAGTTTCAAAGTGCCGCGCGTCATCGAGCGGGAGGAATGAACTCCATTCTGGATTTTGGATTTTGGATTCGGGACGATACTTGCGCACTTTCTCGCTTCAATCCAAAATCGCAAATCCAAAATCCAAAATGGAGATGTCAGAGGCTATTAACGCACAATGGACTTCACCACTCTAACGATCAGCCAAATACATGAACTTCTGAAGAGCCGGCAGGCGACGGCCGTCGAAATCGCCCAGGCCCATTTGGCGCACATCGAGCAGAAGGACAAGGAAGTCCGCGCCTACCTTAGCTTGTGCCCCGAGCGCGCTCTCGCGCAGGCGAAGAAGGTGGACGAGGCGATTGCAGCCGGCGAAGCGCTCGCCCCGCTGGCCGGCGTGCCTGTCGCCGTCAAGGATGTCATTTTGACCCGCGGAACCCGCACCACCTGTGCGTCACACATCCTGGAAAATTTCGTCGCCCCTTACGACGCCACCGCGGTCGAAAGGCTGGAGCGCGCGGGGGCCGTCATCCTCGGCAAAACGAATTGCGACGAATTCGCCATGGGTTCGTCAACGGAAAACTCCAGTTTTTATCCGACCCACAATCCTCGCGATCTGACTCGCGTCCCCGGGGGATCAAGCGGTGGTTCGGCGGCGGCGGTTGCTGCAAATTTTGCGACCGTCGCGCTGGGATCGGATACTGGAGGGTCCATCCGCCAGCCCTCGGCATTCTGCGACATCGTCGGTATGATGGGGACTTACGGCCGAGTCTCCCGCTACGGTTTGGTGGCGTTCGCCTCCTCACTCGACCACATCGGGCCGTTTGGACGCTCCGTGCACGACGTGGCGCTGGTGCTGCAAACCATCGCCGGGCGCGACCCCCTGGATTCCACATGCGCCGCACTGCCCGTGGACGATTACGTCGGCGCGCTGAGCGGCGACATCCGGGGGATCCGCGTAGGGGTTCCGACGGAGTACCTCAAGGGATTGAATCCTGAAATCGGCGGCAACATCCAGAAGGGCATCGACCTGTTCAGCAAACTCGGTTGCGAAATCGTGCCCATCAGCTTGCCGCACACCGACTATGCCATCGGATGCTATTACATCATCTGCACTGCCGAAGCCAGCTCGAACCTCGCCCGCTACGATGGCGTGCGCTATGGATTCCGGTCCCCCCAACACGACGACTTGCAAGACATGTACCGGAAATCGCGCAACCTCGGCTTCGGGGCGGAGGTGAAGCGCCGCATCATGCTGGGAACTTACGTCTTAAGTTCCGGGTATTATGATGCCTACTATTTGAAGGCCCAGAAAGTACGTACCCTCATCACACGCGACTTCGTCGAGGCGTTTGACGAAGTCGACGTCATCGTCACCCCGACGTCTCCTATTCCGCCCTTCAAGCTCGGCGAAAGGGTGGACGACCCTCTCCAAATGTACCTTGCCGACATCTACACCGTTACCGCCAGCCTGGCCGGTATCCCCGGAATCAGCGTCCCCTGCGGCAAGACCCCCAGCGAACCACGCCTTCCCGTCGGCATGCAAATCCTCGCCAAACACTTCGACGAGGCGCGGCTGCTGCGAGTGGCCGATGCGTATGAAAAGGCCGGCGGGTTCCAAGTCAGTTGAAGCGATTGGTCAGGAAACCTGCGAGGTGATACTGGGGCAGCTTGGCGCCGTCCGCTTTGGAGGCAGTGCGGGCACGGAATCGAACAGTCTGGCGGCTTCGTCGGCTTGGCAGGCAGGGCGGGCGCGGAATCGAACAGTCTGGCGGCTTCGTCGGCTTGGGAGGCAGGGCGGGTAACGTGCTTGACGTGCTGCCAGCAAAGATTCAAGATTCCAGATTCCAGATTCCAGATTCAAGATTCCAGATTCCAGACTCAAGAGGCCCGAATTGCGATACGAGCGATTTGAGCAGCTTCCCGTGTGGCAGGCCAGTATTGACTTGGCCGTGCAGATCTATATGACGACTTCGAAACCGCCGTTCAGACGCGAGCGTAGTCTTCGCGACCAGATTCAACGCGCCGCTGTTTCCGTCTCCAACAACATTGCGGAGGGGTTTGAAAGAGGCACCAATCAAGAACTCCTCACGTTTCTCTATATTGCTCGTGGGTCGGCTGGCGAAGTGCGCTCCATGCTTTGCCTGCTGGAGCGGTTGCCCGGATTCCGCGATCTGGAATCTGAAATCTTGAATTTGAAATCCCAGGCAGAGCACATTTCAAAGCAACTGGGCGCCTGGATTCGGTCTTTGCAGGATTCAGGAATGAAGGGCCAGCGCTACGTGACGGAGAGGACTAAGAAAGCCGACCAAGCCCGCCGTGAGCGCGAGGAGTTTCTTAAGAAACTGGAAGCGATTCGGACTCGGAAGATCCCGCCCACAGACGCGACGTGAAAGAGGACCCTCTCGGAGGGGAGGAGCCCAGGCCCGACAAAGCCTGAAAATGACAATGGCCAGCAGTCAGTCATCAGTTTTTCCAACTGACAACTGACTACTGACCACTGACGACTCTTACTGCGTTCTCGCCTCGTCTTCGTCGGCCAGCTCCACGGCCGCACCCGGCGCTGTGGGGATAACAGGCTCCGTCGGCGCGTGAACAGCTCCAGCTTCCGGCTGTGGCGGCTCGGCTTCCGTGAGCAGCTTGAAGTTCCGGTAGAATTCCAGGCCCGTGCCCGCCGGAATCAGCCGGCCCATGATGACGTTTTCCTTCAAGCCGCGGAGGTGGTCCACCTTGCCGCTGATGGAGGCTTCCGTAAGGACGCGCGTCGTCTCCTGGAACGACGCGGCCGAGATGAAGGAATCGGTAGCCAGCGAGGCCTTGGTAATTCCGAGCAGCAAAGGCCGGCCGGTGGCCGGTTTGCCGTCTTTGACCTTGGCGCGGTCGTTCTCCTCCCGGAACTTGAACTTGTCCACCTGCTCGTCCAGCAGGAATTCCGTGTCCCCCACCTCTTCCACTTTCACCCAACGCATCATCTGGCGCACGATCACTTCAATGTGCTTGTCGTTGATATTGACGCCTTGCAGCCGGTAAACTTCCTGGATTTCATCCACGAGATACTTCTGAAGTTCCTTCTCGCCCAGGACCGCCAGAATATCGTGGGGGTTGCGCGGGCCATCCATGAGCGGCTCACCCGCTTTAACGCGTTCACTTTCCTGCACGGAAACGTGCACGCCGCGCGGAAGCAAGTATTCCTTGGTCTCGCCCTTTTCCGGAACCACCAGAATCTTGCGCTGGCCTTTGACCACGTCCGCGTAACGAACCACGCCATCGATTTCCGTAATCACCGCGGGCTCGTGAGGCTTGCGTGCTTCGAAGAGCTCGACCACGCGCGGCAGACCCCCGGTGATGTCCTTGGTCTTGGTGGTTTCACGCGGGATCTTAGCCAGCACATCGCCCGGGCTCACTTCATCGCCCTCTTGAACCATCAAGTGGGCGCGCGAGGGCATCAAGTACTTCTTGGTCCCCTTCTTTTCGTTGCGGATGACGATTTGCGGCTGATACTTCTCCTCCGACGCTTCTTTCACCACCCACTGCGACAAGCCGGTGACTTCATCTACCTGTTCCTGCACGGTGACTCCGGCCTCGAGATCCTTGAACTGCACGGTTCCACTTACTTCGGTGAGGATCGAAAACGTGTAAGGATCCCACTCGACAACAATATCGCCCATTTTCACCGGGGTGCCGTCCGCCACTTTGATGCGGGCTCCGTACACCACCGAGTAGCGCTCGCGCTCGCGGCCTTTGTCGTCCACGATGGCCACCGCGCCATTGCGATTCATGACCACGTGGGCACCTTCGCGGTTCATGACGGTCTGAACGCTGTGGAACTTCAGGAATCCGTGGTTCTTCGCCTCCAGAGTGCTCTGCTCCGAAATGCGGCTGGCCGTACCGCCGATGTGGAAAGTCCGCATGGTAAGCTGCGTGCCCGGCTCGCCGATGGACTGCGCGGCAATCACTCCCACCGCCTCGCCCATTTCCACCACCCGCCCGGTGGCCAGGTTGCGCCCGTAGCACCGCACGCAAACGCCGCGCCGCGACTCGCAAGTCAACACCGACCGGATCTTGACGCGCTCGATGCCGGCCGCCTGGATGGCCGCCGCCAGGTCCTCATTAATCTCTTGGTTGACCTCTACAATCACATTGCCTTCATAGTCCCTGATCTGCTCAAGCGAAACTCGGCCCACGATGCGGTCGCGGAGCGGTTCCACCACTTCTCCGGCCTCCACGATCGGCTCCACGTAGATTCCGTCCAGCGTGCCGCAATCAAACTCAGAAATGATCACATCCTGCGCCACGTCCACCAGCCGGCGGGTGAGATAGCCGGAGTCCGCGGTTTTGAGCGCCGTGTCCGCCAAGCCTTTGCGCGCGCCGTGGGTGGAAATGAAGTACTGCAACACGTTCAGGCCTTCGCGGAAATTCGCGGTGATGGGGGTCTCAATAATTTCCCCGGAGGGCTTCGCCATCAGGCCGCGCATGCCGGAGAGTTGCCGGATTTGTTGTTTCGAACCGCGTGCCCCGGAGTCCGCCATGATATAAATAGGATTCATCTGGCCGGTGGTGTCTTGCTTCTCCATCGTCTGGAACATTTCGTTGGCCACGTCGTCCGTAACGTTTGACCAGATGGCGATCACCTTGTTGTAACGCTCGCCGTGGGTGATGGCGCCTTCCTGATACTGCTTTTCAACTTCGATAACTTCCTTTTCCGCATTGCTCACCAAGGCCGCCTTGCTTTGCGGCACCACCAGATCGTCGATGCCGATGGAAATTCCCGCCTTGGTGGCGTACAGGAAGCCCAGAGTTTTGACGCTGTCCAGCATCTGCACCGTGGTTTCAAGCCCGAAGCGCAGGTGGCAGTAGTTCACCAGCGCGCCCAGGCCTTTCTTGCGAAGCAAGCCGTTGACGTAGGGCATCCCCTTGGGCAAGTGGTCGTTGAAAATCACGCGGCCCACCGTGGTGTTGATGAACTGGTCCTTGACGGTGATGGGCTCCGTGTGCAGCACGTCCTGATCGTCGTAAGCCGTGGTCAGGTCGATCACGCGCCCGGTGTAACGCAGGCGAATGGGGGTCAGGGTTTCAACCTCGCCCGCCTCCAGCGCCAACAGAACTTCGCATCCGAGGAGTTTTGTGTCGAGGACCGCCCTTGTTTCAACCTCGCCCGCCTCCGCCGCCAACAGAACTTCATCCGAATTCGCAAAGGCGCGGCCATCGCCCTTGGCCCCGCGCTTTTCCTTGGTCAGGTAGTAGACACCCAGCACGATGTCCTGGCTAGGAACGGCAAGCGGCTGTCCATTCGCCGGCGAAAGAATGTTGTTCGCCGACAGCATCAGTACCGACGCCTCGATTTGGGCCTCCGGTGAAAGCGGAATGTGCACGGCCATCTGGTCGCCGTCAAAATCGGCGTTGAACGCCGTGCAAACCAGGGGATGGATCTTGATGGCCTTGCCTTCCACCAGCACCGGCTCGAAGGCTTGGATGCCCAACCGGTGCAGCGTGGGAGCGCGGTTCAGAAGCACCGGGTGGTCCTTGATGACTTCTTCAAGAATATCCCAGACCACCGGATCCTGGCGCTCCACCATCTCTTTCGCCGCCTTGATGGTAGTGCAGTGGCCCGCCTGTTCCAGGCGGTGATAGATGAAGGGCTTGAAGAGCTCGAGCGCCATCTTCTTGGGCAAACCGCATTGATGCAGTTTCATCTCCGGCCCCACGACGATCACGGAGCGGCCGGAGTAGTCGACGCGTTTTCCCAGCAGGTTCTGGCGGAAACGTCCCTGCTTGCCTTTCAGCGTGTCCGACAGGGACTTGAGTGGGCGGTTGTTGGCTCCGCGCAGCACGCGGCCCCGCCGGCCGTTGTCAAACAGCGCGTCCACCGCTTCCTGCAACATGCGCTTTTCGTTGCGCACGATCACATCCGGCGCGTGCAGCTCAATCAGCTTCTTGAGCCGGTTGTTGCGATTGATGACGCGGCGATAGAGGTCATTTAAATCGGAAGTCGCAAAGCGGCCGCCATCGAGGGGCACCAGGGGCCGCAGTTCGGGCGGGATCACCGGGATCACGTCGAGAATCATCCACTCCGGTTTATTCCCCGACTTGCGAAACGCATCCAGCACCTTCAGCCGCTTGGCGTACTTCACCCGCTTCTGTTGCGACGGGTCACTCTTCATTTTCTCGCGCAACTCTTCCGCCAGCGTCTCGATATCAACCTGCTTCAGCAGTTCCTTGATGGATTCCGCGCCCATCCCGGCGCGGAATTTGCCGGGGAAATCCTGCTGAAGTTGCCGGTAGCGCTCCTCCGTCAGCAGCTCTTTCTCTTTGACGGGAGCTTCACCGGGATCGACGATGACGTAATTTTCAAAGTACAGGATGCGCTCGAGGTCGCGGAGCGAGATATCCAGCAGGTGGCCGATGCGGCTGGGGAGTCCCTTGAAGAACCAGACATGCGAGCAGGGGGAAGCCAGCTCGATGTGTCCCATGCGCTCGCGGCGAACCTTGGAAAGGGTCACCTCAACGCCGCATTTGTCGCAGATCACGCCGCGGTGCTTCATGCGCTTGTACTTACCGCACAAGCATTCCCAGTCGGTGACCGGGCCAAAAATGCGGGCACAAAACAGGCCATCCCGCTCCGGCTTGAAGGTGCGGTAATTGATGGTCTCCGGCTTGGTCACTTCACCATGCGACCAGGACCGGAT
>JBEKAD010000261.1:0-7767 GCA_050018435.1 Terriglobia bacterium | reverse complement strand
GTCTCTCACGGAGAGAGTCGTTACTCAGAGGCTTCATCGGGTAGAACAGGGATAGGAGCCAAGGTAACAACCCCGCGACTCCCAGGAACAGAATCGAACATAGTATCCCCGCCCATATCCATCCGTGCACAGGGGACAATGTATTCGAGGCAAAGGCAATCTCCATGACCATACCCCCGAGCACAAGCGCCAGGGTGTTCGCCTTAAGAGAATCCCGAAGCCAAGTGCGAAGATCTGACTTCACCAATCCGAATTTGCGGTCAAGATAGAAGCTGTAGCACGAAACCAGAAGAGAAGCGGGGCACGAAGTACCGGAGCTCCAGAGCCCATCGCTGGCGTTTTGTATATGCACGACCGATATTTTGCGGTTCGCTTGGTGGCGCTGTAACAGTTCCCATGGCGGCACCCATTTTGGCATGTTTGAACCCCGCCGAAAAGTCCCCTGTTCTTGACAGCGCGGCCCACGAAATCTCGGATTACCTTGTTTGCGGCACGGAAAGAACCCACACCGCTGGAAGAGCCGCAGGGCCGGAACGCGAGCCTTGTGCTACCTGCGGGGTCGCGCACATTAGGTTCGATGCGCCATCCCCAGGCCATCACGGATCTTTGTAGTTGGCAGGTTCAGAACCGGGGGGCAATTGCCCGCTTGCAATTACGGACGTGCAGGGCCCCGCGTATCTCCGTCCGTGACGATGAACCTGATGACTCCCCCGCAGTGCACGCAGACAGCCCACTTTTCATCTCGTCCCATGTGGGGGGCGCGGGGGACACGGAATACACGCAGGCAGTCTTCGCAACCGATGATGTAGTGTCCGTCCCTATCCCATCTTGCCAGGACTGGTTTGTTGTCAACGTGCGGGGGAGCAGTTCGTCGAGGAGGTTTTCTGGTCAGGTCGGATATGGTTTGCAGGAGCTGCTCAAATCCGAATCCATTCTTGTGGAAGTAAGCGTCGGCGGCCACCCCGGCTGGCATTTCATGGGCGGCGACGGCGCTGATGACAATGACGGGTATTTGAGGGAAGCGTTTGCGCACTACGCCCAGAAGCTCAATCCCTGACATGCGCGGCATGTTGAGGTCAGAAATAATCAAGTCCGGGAGTCCCGCGCGGAGCTTTCCGAGCGCATCCAGACCGTCAACCGCCACCCGAACGACATACCCCGCAGCCACCAAGTATCCCGAGATGAGCTTTCGGACAAGAGGCTCGTCGTCTACTAACAAGACCCGATCGCTTAGCTGTCCCACCATGGTCGCCCCCTCAGCATCTTAGGAGCGCAGACTGCATTCTCCACAACCGGGCAGAGACAGTCTGTTCAATATTGCTCACATGGGAAAAATTATTTCCGAGCTTGGATTAGTGACTTCTAGTCCCGGTTTCTCACCACGCTTGGACGCTTTTTGGAGGCTTCGCCGCTTTAGAAACCGCGCAATTCTTCTTCACTGAGGCCGAAGTAGTGTCCCACCTCGTGCAGCAGCGTGGCGCGGATTTGGCGGCGCACGTCCGCCTCGCTTCTCGAGATGGCCTCGATGTTTTTCTGGTAGAGGAAAATGTGGTCAGGCGGGGTGGAATAGAAAACGCTCTTCTCCGTGCGCGGGATGCCGTGAAAGAGGCCGAGCAATAATCCTTGGTTCTCTATTCCTGCGGGTGGCAAGTCTTCCACGATGATGGCCACGTTGGTGAGCCGCTCGCGAAACGGCGCGGGCAGGTCGTCCAGAGCTTGCGCCACAAGAGTCTCAAACTTGTCTCGCTCCATCTCGTCCCGGATTGTAACCTCAAAGTAACCTGCCCCCAACGGGGGTGCAACCGGAGAACATGAACCACTTATTGATTCCCTGCCCTCTCCCTAGGGGAGAGGGTGGACCGCGACCGGCGCTTTCATCAGCCGGCGCGGGCCGGGTGAGGGGTCATTCCGCACGGCCAGGTCATTGCGGTGGATCGTCGTGGCGCCATGCTGACCGAGTAACCCCTCACCTGGCCTCCTTCGTCGGCCACCCTCTCCCCAGGGAGAGGGCTCCGATTTTCACTTCCCCTGTGTCCAGCAGAAGATAAGCGTAACAATTGGCCGCACACGGAGGGTGAACCTCCCGATTACCGATCGCCAAACTTTTCCAAGGGCCACACCAAGCTTATGCCGCGCGCAGGCGGTTTTTCCAGCGGTTATGGATGAACCAGACAGCGCCGAGGACGATCACGACGCCCAGAACGGCATCGAAGCGGTGGAAGTATTCGCGCAGGGTCACCCAGCGTTCGCCCAGCTTCATTCCCGCGTATGCGAGCGCCAAGCACCACGGCAAAGATCCGAGAAAAGTATAGACGTGGAAGCGGGCCACGTTCATCCGCGACACGCCGGCGGGGAATGCAATGAAGGTACGAATGACAGGCAGCAGGCGAGCGATGAACACGGCCCAATCGCCATAGCGTGCAAAGAAGCGGTCGGCCAGCTCGAGATCGTGGTGAGTGATCAGCAGCCAGCGCCCGTATTTTTCTACCAGCGGCCGCCCTCCGAGAGACCCGACGTAATAGGCCACAAGCGATCCCAAATTGCATCCCACGGCCCCCGCCAGTCCTACCCAGAGCAGCCGAAATCGGCCGGCAAAAACCAGGTAACCGGAAAAGGGCATGATGACTTCCGAGGGCAACGGGATGCAAGCGGAT
Organism: Terriglobia bacterium; assembly: GCA_050018435.1. GTDB lineage: Bacteria > Acidobacteriota > Terriglobia > UBA7540 > UBA7540 > Bog-366. The sequence goes on along the minus strand of JBEKAD010000261.1, from coordinate 5,113 downwards.
TCGACCGCCATCAGCAAGACAATGCCAAGATAACCTGTCTCGGAGATCACTGCGATGATGAAGGCGGCGAGGTACTCGAGAATGGCAGAGACCATAGGGAGTGTGAAATCGGGTGATCGGGTCATTGATTCATCGGGCCTTTGAGTCATCGGGTTATTGAGCGATTCTGGCGCTTTTTAAATGGCCCGATGGCCCGATCATGAAATGACTCGATAATTAGAAAGCGTCGGCATCCTGAGTGAAAATAAAACCGGGAAGCCCCACACTGTCGGCGGCCTTCTCAACCTTCACGCGGCGAACGTCATTGTCTCCTCCCCCCACTTTTCTGAGGACGGCATAGGAAGCGAAGACCTCCGAATAGACCTTAGTCACCAGCCAATTGTCGCCCGTCGCTTGCAACTGCCAGACTTGGCCTAACAGAATCGAGGAAACGGCCACAGGTTAACACTCCTTTGCGTGGAAACGGTGCTCTGTCACAGGAAACTGAATCCGAGCCTCGGTTGAAGGCCGATTTAGCTAATCTAACTGTCCTCGGACGCGGAGTCAAGTGCGCAATGAGGCTTCCTTCTCCGCAAAATGCCAGTTTCCCCAATGTAGACTCTATCCTGCCTCAAACTTTGCAGATCCTGCGCCTCCGAGGTGGCAAACCGCGTGACGACAAGTTTCACGCAATGCTTCCATTACATTGAAACTACATGGGTTACAAAGCGTCTGCGAAGCCGTGCGGGCGGGTTGTTGAGTTTTTCCACGCCTCCCGCCCTTCCCCCGATTGGCCGCGCCCCCCGCAAGATGGGATCTCGTGTAAACTCAATTTTACCCAAGCCGCCGATAACAGATGCAACCCCATTGCCGTCTACATAATCCAACAGACGGGTGGATTCGGTATGGGCCCGAAGAAAAGCGGAGCCCCTTTGAAATCAGGGGCGGGGTCAGCAAATCAACAACAATGCCCGATTCGCAATCGCCGAGGAGAGGAATAAAGAAACAGCGGTCGAGCCCGCCCGCAATGGTATAATTGCCGGTAAGGAGCCATGCCATGAGGAAGCCGCGTTTCGTAGCGCTACTGCTTGCCGCGATCCTGTGCTGGGCCTCGCTGCCCGGTCGCGCTGACGATAAGAAGGACGACGTCGACGACATCGGCAATCGCAAGGTCGCACATCGCAGCATCATCTCCCAAGAAAAAGAGATCGCCATTGGCAAGCAGTATGCCGATCAGATTGACAAAGAAGCCAAGATTCTCAAGGACCCGGTCATCAATGAGTACGTGAACCGTGTGGCGCAAAACCTGGCGCGCAACTCGGACCTCAATATTCCCCTGACCATCAAGATCATTGACGACCCCGCCATCAACGCTTTCACTTTGCCGGGCGGGTTTATGTACCTCAACACCGGCACCCTGCTGGCGGCCGATGAGGAAGACCAAATCGCCGGCGTCATTGCCCATGAGATCGGCCACGCCGCGGCTCGCCACTGGGCCAGCATGATGACCAAGGCCACCCTTCTGCAATTTGCCATGATCCCCATGATGATCATCCCCATGTCTGCGGCGGTCTATTATGGCGTCCTGGAAGCTTACATGAACGGCGTGCCTATGGCCTTCCTGAAATTCAGCCGCAATGATGAGAAGGAAGCCGACTTTCTGGGTTTGCAGTACATGTACAAGGCGGGCTACGACCCCAATGCCTTCGTCGGGTTCTTCGGCAAAGTCATGGACGAAGAGCGGCGCAGCCCCGGCAGCATGGCCAAAGTCTTCGCCGACCACCCGCCCACGGGTGATCGCATCATCGCGTCGGAAGAAGAGATTCAGAAGATTCTCCCCAAGCGCCCCGAGTACCTGGTATCAACCTCGGAGTTTGATGACGTCAAGGCGCGTTTGCAAACCGTCATCACCCAGCACAAGCGGCAAAAGGGAGACACCGGGCCCACGCTGCGCAAGCGCGAATCGCCCGACCAGACCACCACGCCATCCGGGCAGCAGAAAACCGACTCGGGAGGCGACGATCAGCCGCCCGTGCTGAAGCGGCGCGACTAAACGCCAGCGATTTCACCTCAGGATAAGAGGCGTCCGGGTCATGGGCGCCTTTTCCTTTTTGTGCGTGCCGTGTCAGGGGCCGGAACGCCCTCTCCCGCGGGCGGGGAAAGAGTCGGGAGTTTAGCGATGAAATTCTGGAATCAGGGATTGCTGGGGGAATTGAAAACCACGCCCAGTTTCCGCAGCTCGTCGTTGTAGTATTTCCGGTAGAGAATCTCCCACTCTCCACTGCCTTCGGGGATGGTGCGTTTCTGCGAAGCGATCCGGGCTTTGACGACCTCTTCGATCTTCTCTTCCTCGTGCATCAGTTCCGTCAGGATCTTGACGGTTTCCTGGCGAATGGTGTTGGGCTCTTCAAAGATTTCCACTTCGTCCAAGGCTTCGATCGCCCCCATAATGCGGTGCGAGAGTTGGATGATTTTTTCGTGGCTCAATTTCATCGGCTCAGCCCACCGCCCGTTCAGAGGATGATTTTGCGTTCGCGCACGAGCTGTTTCTTGATAACCTTAAAGGCCTCTTCGAAGGTGGCGCCCAACTCCTTCATTTCGTCGCCGTGCCGTTCAAGGATCTTACGGACCTCATCATTAATCCGGTCTTCGATGCTAAACTCATCGAGCATAACCTCATACATGACTTCGGTGACGTATTCAGGCTGGTCGTACTGGATAAGCCCGGCCTTGGTGAGGCGTTTCAGAACCTGTTTGGCCATGTAGGCCACGTACTCTCGCGGGAACTGCATAGTTGGGTCTGCGTCTTCCTTGACGATCTAAGACAGCTAGTGTATATTCTATAGATTGGAACTGTCAAGGTTCGTGTGCCGGGGGGCCGAAAAAGTTCAGCCTCCGCTCGAAGGGAAGCCGGGCGGTTAGCTCAGTTGGTCAGAGCGTCTGCCTTACAAGCAGAAGGTCATCCGTTCGAGCCGGATACCGCCCACCAGCTAATTGAGTCATTGGGTCATTTGGCCATTGATTCATTTAAGGACGAATCCACTTGACCCGGGAGTTGCGAGCCCGGGAGGCAGATCCAGGTTCTTCAAGGAGTCAATGACTCAGTGAATCAGTCTTTCCGGGGACGTAGTTCAGTTGGTTAGAACGCATGCCTGTCACGCATGAGGTCGCGGGTTCGAATCCCGTCGTCCCCGCCAGATTCTAAAGTGCCTAGCGTCAACAGCCACCTTCAAGCGAATCGCCTAACTCACTCGATATCGATTTGCAGTCGATATTCTTTGTTCCGGGAGGGCTGAGGTATTAGCACATGCTCGTTGAAGAAGTTCTCGTAAGGTTGCCCATTAAGCCTTACCCGTGTGATCTTTCGCCCACAGGATGTGTGCGCACCCACGACGATTTCGTTTAACGTTCGGCTGGCTTGGTCCCTCTTCGGGTCCAATTTGAATTGATAATCAAGATGGCTGCCATCGCGCCGCGGTTCGACAGAAAGATCCAGATAGCCGAAATGAGTCGGGACATTCACGAGCCTTACGGGCTTGCCACCTTGCTGCCAGCGTCGCAGCGTTGCCAGAGTCAAAAGAAGGCTACTGCCGTCTTCCATCACAAATAACGCGTCCAACGACTTTCTCCTTTCTTTTCATCAACATCGCCAGAGAGCGATTTTAACTCCTTTTTTTTCATCAACATCGCGAGAGGCCGATAAATGGACATTTTTTCTCCATTTGTTTTCAATAACATCGCCTAACTATCCTTCATTTTTTCCCCCCGCGTTTTTTCTCCCCGGCTCCCGTAGCTCAAGCTAACTCTTTTTATATGAATGAGATACAGCTTTGAGGGGTTTTGGCTCTCCACGGCTAACCCCTTTCTTTTCTATTACATCGCGAGAGACGCGACCGTGTTTTTATCACCCTTGTTCTAATGCTTCCATCCGACGCTCATGGCGTTTAAGCTTCAGGAGCAGGTTGGTGACCCGCCGGACTTCCCGAAAGTTCGAATCTTGCATTCTCCGCATGAGCCGCGCGTTGGGATGGGTGGGAGCAATTTCCGCGGCGCGTTCGTAGGGTGACGGACCCGCGAGGGACTCCTTCAGGACGGCCTTGCGCTGAGCCTCGCAAATCTCCACCTGCCGCGTGAGGATATTTTCCAGAAGCTGGCGCGACCGCTCCCGCGCTTCCCATTCCGCCGCCGCGATGTTGGGATATCGCGCATCCTTTTCCTCGGGTTGTGTAGCGCCGACCTTTAGAGCCTGTCCTGAGTGGAGCGAAGGATCGGCATTTTTCGCGAGTGCCCGACCTACCAACCCATTCGCGGTCCTCAGAGCCTGCCCCTTCACTTCGTTCAGGGCAGGCTCTGAGCTGTGCGAAGGGTCGGCATGTGCCGGACTAAAGTCCGGCGCTACGCCGGTTTGCGCATCTCCGATTTCTGGAGTCCGATGGACTCCATCGGAGTCCACGAATCGGACCTGCTGGCTTTCCTCTGGCTGGCGGGAATCCGGCGCGACCTTCGCTCGGGGCGGATAGTCGGAGCTTAAACCAAAGATCTCCTTGATCCTTACGAGGACCCGGCGAGAGTTTTCGTTGGGGTCGATGCCGTCTTCGCCCGTCCCCGGCGCCTGAAGTTGGTAGAAGAGGGCGAGAGCGATTTCGCCCATTTCCTTCAACACCCCCTCCTGGTGCAGGTTTTTCATCTTTTCCAGGTCGGCGGGAGTGGTGACGTAATGCTCATGCGCTACCGACTGGACGAGCAACCGCAAGCTGTCCGCCGTCATCTTCAGCCGCATCATCCGAACGTGCAGCCGGTCCTCCCGCCCGCTGCTCACCTCCTGCGCCTGGCGCACGGCGTAGCCTTCCTGCATGCGGTCGGCGCGATTCATCAGCCAGGTGGCCCGCGCCAGCCGGATCACCAGCCCCTCCTGCGCCGCATCGGTAGGGTGGTAGGTCTTCCAGAGTCCTTCCAGCAGTTCCTGGAAGTGGGCCGGCTCTTCGCCGAGGGCGCGCAAAGCCAACTCCTACGCCTGCGCGTAGAACCCATGACGCAAGCGGGCGGCGCGAATCCGCTCGCGGCCCTCAACCGTCACCGGGCTGTGGCAGAGCTTCTGGTTCCGCCGATTCGCGGCAAGCTTCTTCTCGGTCAT
>JBEKAD010000260.1:0-7493 GCA_050018435.1 Terriglobia bacterium | reverse complement strand
CTCCCCCTTGGGGGAGAGGGGGGACCGCATGGCGGTGGGTGAGGGGGTCTCTCCGGAACAAATTGATGAATAATTTCCTCAAACCCCTTATGTGAACAGTATTGGGGCTAGTCGTCCAGTGAGGGGCTACCGGGAGGACTGGGATGGCGAATTTCCCAGCAAGTAAAGGGGAATTTGATGACTTCGAAGAACATCACTTTCAGCGCCGCACGGTTTTCCCACCAACGCCGCCTGCTCATCAAATAGTGAGGGGCTGAAATCATTCGCATCTCGAATCTTCGCTTCTTTACCGCGGCAGAGTAGACGGCATAGGCCCGCCGTGCATGGTAGTCGGAGGTCACAATGAGGAGACGATAGAAGCTGTGCCCAGCGGCGTAATCCAGGAGCACACCCGCTTCCTCGATGGTCGAATCCGCCCGCGATTCCACTACCTGGAGCGCGCTGTCGGGAGCACCAAAGCGTTTGGCGTCCTGGACCATAAAGACGCCCTCGCTGAAATACGGGCGTATTAACGTCCCGCTCAGCAGGATGCGCGGCGCCCATCCTTGCTGGTAAAGTTCCACGGCCCGCCGGACGCGCGTGGCATCGACGGAGTCTCCACCCAGAACCACAATGGCATCCGCTTTCACCGGCGCCTCATCCACTACCCACCAGTTCGCGAAGGCGCCCAGGAGCGGAGCCCGCGCCAGGTAGAGCGCCGTACCCCCCACCAGGAGCACCAGCAGCCCCGCCAGGAACAGCTCGACCACGAAGCAGCAGGCGGAAACTTCCCGGCGAAGAAATGGAACACGTATAGGAAAAATCTTGGTTTTTGATCGAATCTGGCCGCAAGATGGGGCGGCGGATTCTGCGTCCTCGCCGCCCAGTGCCGTTCCAACTTAGTGGCTCAAAGCACGATCCGCCGTGGCGGAGCAGCAGCCTGAAGATCCGTGCTTTCTGAGCCAAAAATGCATTGTCCCCAATGGAACGAATGGTGCCAGCAGGAACCGATGAATCACACCGCCGTGAACGGCGCGTCCCGTGTATTGCGAAACTCTGGATGGCGCCCGCGAAGCCTCACCCCTTCAACCCGGCGCGGGTGGAATTCCCTCAATAGCGCTTGGGGAAGAAACTAGTTTGTGCTATACCTACCACCTTTCAGCAAGGAAATTCTATCCGCTCATCTCAAAAGGAGGGCAAGCGCCATGCCTGTTTGCTCGATTCAATCCCCCAGCGAATTTACTGGCCGGCGAGATTCCCGCATGGTCGGACGCCGCGATCCATTGTACAGCAAGGACTTTCGGGGCATTGCGAATCTCACCCTGACCGTCGCGCTCGTCTTTCTGGCGACGGGTGTTTCGCTAGGCAAGGATTCTTCCGGAAAGCTGGAATTGAAGGCTGCGGCCTTCCGCCCGGGCAGTACGATCCCCTTGCAGTTTACGTGCAGCGGGGCAAACATCTCGCCTTCTCTCTCCTGGACCCAACCCCCGCCCCGCACTCAGAGCTTCGTGCTGATTGTGGATGACCCGGACGCTCCCGCCGGAACCTGGGTGCACTGGGTGGTGTACAACCTGCCGGCGTCGGCGCGGCAATTGCCGGAGCACGTGCCGCCTTTCGACGGGGTGGCGGGCGGCGGCAAGCAGGGCGTCAACGACTTCCCCATGAACGGTTACGGCGGCCCCTGTCCCCCACCCGGTAAACCCCACCGGTATTTCTTCCGGCTCTATGCTCTCGACACGATCTTAGACCTGCGCGCCCCCGTCCACCGCAAGGATGTCGACTCGGCTATGAAAGGTCATGTCCTTGCGCAGGCAGAATTGATGGGGACGTTTGGACAGTGAGGGAAAAACAATAAAAGGAGGGCATACGACACCGTGAGTGGAGAAACCAAATCCCCAGCATCGGCAACAGCCCCGACCGGGCGGACGGTGAATTACGAAGAAGACGCTGTCTACCAGGATGGCAAAGTCGCGGCGCGAGTCGTGGAACCCGATGTTCGCTGGCACGCCCCGGAAATTCACTTTGCCGAGATCAATGACAGCGACAACCTGATCCTGCCGGAGGAATGTGAATTCCAAAAATATCGGCTGCTGATCCAGCGCATCGAGTACGCCTCACGCATTGACAAGAATGCGCCGGAAAAAGGCCGACTACTGAGGGGCATCGAAGCTGAAATCATGGGTTATAAGGAGTAGTAAGCCTTTGTCAACCAGCCAAGCCGGGAGGAGTCGGCAACTTGGGGGTTAGGAATCATTAGAGGTTCGGAAAAATCCCGCCCTCCGAACCCTCCATCCCGTACTTTCTAAACCGCCGGGAAGGGCAGAAGCTTCCAAAGTCCAGGGGTATTGCAGCCATTGCAGGTCCGTTCCACCCCGCCTTTTTCCTGAAGCGCCGCCAGCACGGTTTCATCCGCGTGCAGGGACTCGCGTGAGGAGCAGGTTGGGCACTCAAGCGCCACGCGTACTTTGAGTTGGTCCCCGGGCCGGAGTTCAGGAATGTCCACGCCCCAGATGTTCGTTTCCGGGGCCAGATTCTCGACACCCCAGTAAGTATACTGAAGTTCAGGACTTTGCAATTTGGACACGACCCGAAAAACCGAATCCCGCCCCGTCGGATGGCTGAGCAGGCGGATTTCCGAATCCGGCAGCAGTTGATGGGTCATTCGAATTTTGGCCCCATGCAGGTTCACGATGATGGTGTAGGCCTCCTCGGTAAAATCGATGCCACGATAATCAATTCCGATAACGCGGATCGGGACCGACAGCGCGACCCGGCAACTACGCCGGGATTGAAACTCCTCCATGGACATGCCCTCCTGGGGTTGAACAGCGCCCTTGATAGGTAGATGTTACCTTGCTGGGGAAGGTTTTTCCAGTCCCCTAAAAGTAAACCCCGGGGGGATTCAGTTGCCCGGCAGGCGCGGCTGCGGCTGTTGGGCCTCCAGCAGGCTCAAGGCATCGGAGATTTCGTCCAGCAAGGCGCGCGCCCCCTGCTCGCCTGCACTCGCCGCTGCTACAATGGCATAGGCGCAGTTCAAGCACAGGCAATAAGCGCGGCTCTCCGAGATTTGGCTGGGGCGGCAGACGGCGCACGGCCAATCATCACACGAATGAACGAGCAACCCCCCCGGCGTCATAGCGAAATCCACGGTGAACCCCCAGCCGGCCTCGCTGCCAATGAGAGCAAGTGGGCCGCCACTTTTGCATATCGGATTTCTGCGGCCAAGCTTAAACCGGCAGACGGTTGTAGCCCGCAAGGGGGGGGAAGTACAGTCTTGGATGATGCTCCATAAGCGCTAACTAAAGGATTGGGTTTGGCCCCCAGCCTCGTCAGCGGCCACCTGCTGGGGCCCACCGCCAGAGAAGCGATGGGAAAGTGGGTGTCCTCATGGCAGAGTCGCGGCGAAGCAGGGAAATGACTCGGTGTTTTCAAATCTCTGCGCCCCAGCGCCGCGGGCGCGGAAGCGCACTTGGGAAACGTATTACCACCGCGAAGAAATCCCCGGCACAAGAATGTCAGAGAACGCGTAACCCATAAGACTGGTGATGGTATCCTGATTGTTACATTCCGTAGTCAAAAGTGGTACACGGTTCAGTAACCCCAGGGCCTTGCCCTCCTGGGGATTCATCAGGAACTGGTCAAATCTGCGGACGGCGCTCACGATGCGCGGGTCTCTATCCACTTGCTCGTAATACCAGATCAAAAGGTTGGCGATGCCCGGCGTGCGGGTCAGATCGAAGGTGGCGCGGCATCCGGGTTCCTGGCTGGGGGCGCTCCAGTTGCCGCTGGGGTTTTGTGTCGCCAACAACCATTCGATGTTGGGCTTGATCATCTTACGAAGATCGGCCTTCCATGCCGGCTGGTCGCAATGTAAATCGAAGGAGAGAAGACCTTCGCCTACATAAGCGGCGTTGAGATAACGCAGCTCATCCCAAACGAAAAAATCATTCCTGGGGTCGCCTTTTTTCCCCAAAGAGGCTCCGTAGGCCGCCAATACGTAAGGGATCACTCCGTCCTCTCGCATGGTGCCCAACACCCAGTGCAGCGCCTCGTACGCCATGCGGCGATATTTTTCTTCCTTCGTCATGTGATACATCCAAGTGAAGATTTCCCCGCCGGTGAGCGCCGATGAGGTGGTGTAGTCGTCGGGAATGGGCTGGATTAACTTCCCGTCCTGAACATGCTCCCAACCCACGCCGAGGGCTCCATTGGAGTGAATCATTCCGTCCTTTTGCAAGGAGTTGACATACCGCTGGATGGCGTCCATATAACGCCCCTGCCGATCGCGGTCCACGTGTTTGTAGAGGACGATGAACAGCCCGAGCGCGCTACCCGTGTCGGCGAAATAGACGGGTCCGTAACCCGAAGCCCAGTAGCCGCAGGGCATTTGTTCCTTCAGCAAGGTGTCGCCATAAGTGATGGCGGTGTCGAGGTAACGCCGGTCGCCAAAAATCTCGTAACCTGCCACCAGCGCCCGCATGTAGTACCCCGCAATGAAAATGGCCGTCGTCGGTTTTCCGTGACGGGTAAGGACGGGTCCTGAAGCCTTATTGGTCACAATGAAGTCACAGAGCCCTTTGAAAGTCCGGCGGGTGGCCTTGCAGCCAGGATCCGAACAGAAGGGGCTGGCAGCCTTTGCGGGTAGAACGAAGAGTGACAAAGCAAAGAGAATTCCGATCATCAAACGGCGTTTCGAAATGGAGGGCATGACTGGGCCTCCGCATGGGTTCGCTAATGAATCGCCTGCCATCATACGTGCCTTGCGAACCTTGTCAAGCAGGCAGGTGACTTGCACTTCCCCCGGTCTTGCGGCGGCAAGAGAAACCAAGGCATTTGTTCATTGGGAGTCTTTGCGCCTTGGCGTCTTTGCGTGAGATTGTTTATTTTCTTACAGCTTCGCAAGCCATGGCAGCGCGCGGCCCTATTGTTTTGTCTTTTGGTTTGGTTCTGGAGTGCGAGCCCGTTCACCAAGGGGGAAGTGGAAACCTGCCGCTACCGCTCATAACTAACGCCATAAATCTTGCGCCCGGTGCCTTGCAGTTCGCGGCAGCGCACCACTTGGCCGCGGACCTCGATGTTGTGACCGCTCTTTTCAAAGGGGCAGGTGATGAGGATGACTTCTCCGACCTCGTAGTTCCGTTCAGTGATGAAGCACAGGCCGCCGCGCGAGACGTTTTCGGTGCGGGTGAATTCTTCCGTGCCATAGAAGCTGCGCACGCGGATGGGCAATTGGAGAGCAACCCGATTGTGGATACGGCGATTCGACCCTGCCTGCTGTTCGGTGAGGCTTTCAGGGCTGGGAAGCGCGGCGCCCGCGTCATCACCCGTTAGGGTCATGGACGGTTCTTTATAGCTCCAGGAGGTCGAGCGCCCGCAAGCCTCGCACTCCTTGAGCAGCAACCCTGAGGTCCCCAACACTTCGTGCTCGACCATGGAAAGTTGGCTGAGCTTCACCGCGTGGCAGCGCCGGCACTCGAGCAGCGCCGTGCAGATCCCTTCCGCCGACGAGGGCGGAGGAAATCCGATGCCCCAAATGATGCAGTTCGATTCCAGGCACTCGACGCCCCATTCGCCGCCCTCGCCGGAAAGAGGTTGGGTTGGCCCCACCACGCGAAACTTGGCGCTACGGCGCCCCACCATGGTCGTAATGAGCAACGTGGCTCCGGCTGCCACCAACCGCTTCAGACAGATTCGCGCCCCTTGCCGATTGATGACGAGCGTCCGGGTATCTTCGCTGAACTTCTCACCGTCCCGGTCCACACCCTCGACTCGAATGGGCACCGTAATCAGCAACCGCTCGCTGCGCCGACGCTCAAGCTCGCGCAGCGAGGCCTTTGGCGAAGTCACGGGCCAACGGCTGGCTTCCGGAGCCTGACTCATTTCCCTACCCCCCCAGCACATCCCTGCCGGACATGGCCCCCGGCAGACCACAAAGTCGATCATGATACGCAGGTTACTTTAGCACAGGCGGAGCCCCTAGGGTGAGAGGAAGAAACAGTGACTCATTTTGAAGCGCGCAGGGCCTCCGCGATGCGCGTTCTGAATTTGTCGCCGATCTTCAAGTCCTCGGGTGCAAACCAGCAGCACACGCCTTTCTGCTGAAGGTCGGCGTGCAGCCGCTGGGCGAAGTCGTCGTCTTTGAGCGATGCACAAGCCCTCAGGGAATGACGGGACGGGGATCCGCTGATTCATGGTTTGACAGCCAATCCAAGTACTAGCGCCAGCGATTTCTGCCGTTCGTCAAACGTGAAGAACTCCTTCACGTTGAGCTTTTTGGCCAGAGTGACATGTAGCACATCGAGGCTGCGGCAGCCAAGGCGGGGACAGTGAAGCGCGGCCCATTGTGCTGCCGCGCGATAAACCGGCCCCCAATTGACGAGTTGAGGAACCAATCGACCGCTCCGCAAATCGCGCTCCACGTCCGACCAAGCGGTGCTGACTTGAGCGGAGGTGAGGATGCGCCGAAAGACCCCAAGAGCAAGGGCGTTCCTCATTTCCAAGCGATGCAGTCCGGTGAATGGCAAAGGGTCGGTGGTTGCGTGAAGGACGGCTTGGGCGCTCACGCTGTGGGAATCATTGATGTAATCCGAGATGAGCAGACGGGTGTCCGCGTAAAGGCTCATGCGGCGTTAATAGCGCTCCCGTTCCCGCGCCAGCAGAACCAAATTGGGCAGAACCTTGTCGCCAAAAATTCGGCGCCGCCGAGCAGCAACGTCAGGCCAGCGAATCGGGCGTTTGCGTCTGGCCAGCGGTTCCACTTCCAGCGCCGTTTCCAGTTCGTGGACGCCCTCGAAGAATTTCCGACGCTCCCGAGGCGGCAGCGCCTTCACCTGCTCCAATACTTCATTCGCGCTCATGGTCGAAAAATACCACGCACCGGGCGCGCAGCGCAAGTTCGGTTTTGGCAACTGACAACTGACGACTGACAACAGATCTTTCGCCAGTCGTCAGTTATCAGTCATCAGTATTCAGTGAAAACCCCACGTGCCTGTCCCTTGATGGATGTGCGCTTAGCGCTGCCCGCTGATAGCTGACGGCTCTGACCTGACAACCGACGACTGACAACTGACCACGGACCACGGACCACGGACAGTTTCTTCTGAATGCTGGATGATGAACAGAAACAGGGCGGTTTTAGCGCCCCGATGAATCGGGGCGCTACGCTTGTGCCTTCATCCCGTGTCCGGTTTTGTACCATTCTCCCCGTCATTGCACGAAATATGGTATAAACGAGGGGTAACAATCGAGGGACTCATGCAAGTTGCCATCGAACTGCCGGAAGACATCGCTGAGGGCCTACGGGCGAAGTGGGAGGATTTGCCACGCCACACCCTTGAGGCTCTCGCTTTGGAAGGATACCGCTCTGGGGTATTAACGGAGTCGCAAGTGCGCCGTGTGCTTGGCTTCCAAACCCGCTGGGAAGCAAATTCGTTCTTGAGAGAGCGCGGTGTCTATTACAACTATGCGCCCTCGGAAATCGATCAGGAAATTAAGACCAACGAACGCTTGCTCGA
>JBEKAD010000259.1:0-7497 GCA_050018435.1 Terriglobia bacterium | reverse complement strand
TTCTCTAGTGAAATAACTAGATACCACAAAGCCCGCCCAATTGCAACAAAAATGCGTCAGCATGTTTTTTGTCTAGTTAAAGGCCAAAGTCCAGGGGCGGGGCTTTAGCCCCGCCGTTACAAGGCCTTCTTGATTATTCCCGTGTCCCGCGCCCCGCGCAGCCCCGATATATCGGGGCTGCGCGGGGCGCGGGACGAACAGAAGGGGGGAGCCGCGATTTCGGCGGGGCTGAAGCCCCGTCCTTCCGGCAGCCCCCCAAAGGCGCCCAAGCGTGGTGAGAAATCCGAGTTAGCGCGAAGGGAAGGTGGCCAGTCTTCCAGGTGTGATGAAGCCTGCTGGTGAAGCAATGAGCGACAGCAACCTTGGGGCTTTCCGGGGTCAGAGAGGGAACAGCGCGTGGGGACAGATCAGTCGAGGAGCCCTTCGGGGCGCTCAGGGCAGGCTCGGGGAGACCCGGCGGGGCAGAGGGGGAAACCCTCGACGCTCCAGGGGAAAACATAGCCCTGGGAGCGGCCCCGTGCGGGAGTCGGAGGGGGTAGCCGCGGTGTCGCCGCGGCGACCCACTTGACATCCTCGCCGGTCCGCGTCAGGCGCAGAGAGGAGGGCGAAACCGAGCGAAGCTGTGAAGAAATCCTTGTGGGGGCACGCCATGGCGTGCCCCTACGCGAATTTTCAATGAGTTACACCAGGTGAAATCGTCCGCTGTCAAATTTTTCACAGCTTCGAGCGCTATGGGACGACTAAATTTGTTCGACCGCTTTGGGGCATGGCCTTTCCACTTGCAATTTTGACGAACTCCTCCCGAACAGTTTCATAGGACGGCTGGCCGACGAAAAACTTGTACGTGGAGTGGGTCTGGGTGCGCTGCCCGTTGCTGTTGAGTCCGGTCTCCCGATAGCCGTCTAGCGAGAAGCTGCGCATCCCCTTCGAAGCCTCTTCCGGGTGCTGTTTGGCGAAGATGGGTTGATCGAAGTCACTGCTTTCGACGGTAGCGCGGAGAAAAATCTTCCCTTCGCCGTCGAAGACCTGGCCTAAGGCGTACACCTTGTAGGGTCCCCAAGGCTCGAGCGACATCCAGATCAGCAGGATATTTTCACCCACTTTAACGCGTTCCACAATGTATCGCTGCATGCGCGGTGGCGTAATGCCCCGGCGGTGCAGATCCAGCATGTGTGCCATCCCGGAGTCTCGGCAGGATATGTCGGCGGATTCGGCGCAGGCGCGAGTGAGGAGTGCGGCCGCTTGCCAATCGTCGGGATCAGCTTGGGCGAGAGGCTTCAGGGTACTCAGTGCAAAGCTCGTATCTCCAGCATAGAGGGCAGCCTCGCTCGCGAATTTCGAAAGGACCGCGTCGCCCGGCAACTCGTTGAGCAACCGCTTATAGATCGCGAGTGCGTCAGCGTAGTGTTGTCCGCTGAAGGACTTTCCCGCTTCGTCAAACTGCTGCTTCTGCTGCGGACTCAGCCGGGTGACGAGGTCCCCGATGGACTCTCTCGGGGAGACCGGAGAGGCGGGGTTCGCCTGCGCAAAAGCCACCGCCGGCGAGATCATCGACAGAACAGCGAACAGAGCCACCACAGTGCGGGATTTCAACCTCATGGTCTCCTCACCAACTACCCAGTGTGGGATGCCAACCAGCAGCGCATCAGGCACACCAGTATAGCTAAAGTGGATCGACACCGTAACATTACTTTCAAAGTGAAAATAACATCCCCCGAGAGTATTGAATTGTGGGCGGATTGGGCGTAAAAGACTCGCCGGAGGGTAACCCAATGCCAATCTATCTTCGGACGCACCATACTGCTTACAGTCGTTGGCTACTGCGAATTGCCGTGGTCTGGGCCTTCTCGCTGGCGTTTGCCGTCTCGGCGGCAGCGGCGCTGAATGTACGCGACTACGGCGCGAAAGGTGACGGGGTCACCAAGGACACAGCGGCCATCCAAGCCGCCATCGATGCTGCGGAGAAGCAGGGCGGCGGCGAGGTCCACATTCCTCCCGGCCGCTACATCAGCGGGACCATCCGCCTGAAGAACAACGTAACGCTCTACTTGGAAGCAGGAGCGACGCTGGCCGAGAGCCCCGATAACGCGGATTTCGACAAATATGAAGAGTTGCCCTTCAAATCCGTTTCCGACGAAGAAACCACCTATTTCCATTACGGACTGGTTACCGCGGATAGCGTACACAACATTGGCATCGTGGGCCAGGGCACGATTGATGGGAATCGCACGCATCGCCACGGGCCGAAGACCATTGCCTTGAAGATGTCCCAGTACATCACCATCCAGGGGATTACCGTGCAGAACTCCCCGAATTATTCCGTTAGCTTTTGGGGATGCGACTACGTTAACGTGATCGGCGTCACTGTCTTGAACAGTTACGCGGACGGCATCGACCCTGACTCATCGCGTTACGTGCGAATCGCCAACTGCTACGTGGAATCGGCCGACGACGCCATTTGCCCGAAGGCCAGCCCTTCCATGGGTTACGCGCGGCCCACCGAGCACCTGACGGTGACCAATTGCGTGCTGCGGACGAACGCCAACAATTTCAAATTTGGCACGGAGAGCAGCGGCGACTTTAAGAATATTGCCGTGTCGAACCTCGTCATGCTGCCGCGCGAAAAGTCACATCCGCCGGATTCCGGCATTTCGCTGGAAGCGGTGGACGGAGCGCACATCGACGGCGTGGTGATCTCCAACATCTCGATGGAAGGCGTCCGGATCCCGATTTTCATCCGGCGCGGCAACCGGGGACGTGGGCTCACCAATCCCACTCCCGGCACGCTTCAGAACGTTTCCATCTCGAACGTCGTGGCCACCGGCGCTATGGAGACTTCCGACATCTCCGGGCTGCCCGGGTATCCGGTGGAGAGGGTCTTGCTCGACGGGATTAACATCACCATGGGCGGGGGAGTGAAGGAGGCGAAAGGACTCGACGTGCCCGAATTCCCCGACAAGTATCCCCAGGCCGGCATGTTCGGAATCCTTCCCGCCTACGGTTTCTATGCGCGCCACGTGGACGGCCTGACCCTGACCAATGTGCAGGTACGCTGGGATAACGCCGATGCGCGGCCAGCCATGGTGTTCGATGACGTGAAGGCCCTCGACCTGGATGGCTTCCGCGCCGGCACGGTGAGTGGTTCGCAGCCCATGGTGTGGATGAACAACGTAGTAGATGCGCTGGTGCGTGGCTCGCGGCCGGTCCCCACGGAGACATTCCTCCGCTTGAGCGGCGACCAGACCAAGGACATCAAACTGCTGGGCAACGACTTCACCAAAGTGCAGCACTCCATTGAATTTCAAGGCGCCCCCAAGTCGGCGGCGACGGAGGTCGGAAATTTCCCGAGCGGTGGAAAGAATTAACCCATGCGCGCTTGCCGGGTCGGACTAGTCTTCCTCTTGTCTTGCGTGATGTTGCAAGCCCGGCAGGCGCCTGGCTCTTCCGCCGCACCCCAGGGCTCCGCCACATCCTTTGACGTGCGGGCGTACGGCGCCAAAGGTGACGGGGTGGCAAAGGACACTGCCGCCGTGCAGGCGGCCATGGACGCGGCGGCAAAACAGGGTGGCGGTACGGTTCTCCTTTCGCCGGGGAAGTACCTGTGCGGGACGATTCACCTGAAGAGTAACGTCACCATTTATCTTGAGGCGGGCGCCACGCTGCTCGAGAGCGCCAATAACGCCGACTTTGATCCTTACGAAAAGCTCGACTACCCCCTGCGCGATGACCGGGAAACGACTTACTTCCATTACGCCCTGCTGGCCGGTGAGAACGTCGAGCACATCGCCATCCTCGGGCAAGGGACCATCGACGGCAATCGTCCCGTGCGCGGCGGCCCCAAGCCCATCGCCTTGAAATTGTGCCGCTACGTGGCGATTCGCGGCATCACGATTCGGCGAGCCCCCAACTACTGCATCAGCCTCCTCGGCACAGACTACGTTGACATCGACGGCGTCACCATGGTCGATGACTATGCCGATGGCATCGACCCCGACAGTTGCCGCTACGTCCGCATCGCGAACTGCTATTTCGACGGTTGGGACGACGCCATCGTCGCCAAGGGCAGCTTTGCGCTCGGTTACAAGCGCTCCACGGAAAACCTTACGGTCACCAACTGCGTCCTGACCACGAACAGTTGCTATCTGAAGTTTGGTAGCGAAAGCGGCGGCGATTTCAAGAACGTGGCATTTACCAATACGGCCTGCTATCGGCGGCCGGGGGCTGACCCGCGTAACCTTTCCGTGGTGTCGCTGGAATCACACGATGGCGCAAACATCGATGGCGTGGTGATCTCGAACATCGTGGCGCAAGATGTTTACAAACCCTTCGCAATCACCTTGAACACGCGCAGCCACGGCGGCTTCCCTCCGCTCCCGCCCGGGACCCTTCGGAATGTCTCGATCAGCAACTTCGTCGCTGCGGGGGCCAGTGTGGCCGCGCAAATTACCGGCATTCCGGAACGCCCCATCCAGGGTGTGACCCTGAAGAATGTCACCATCACCGTGCGACAGCCACGGGAGACGGAGAGCGAGATGGAAAGGTTTGCGGGAAATTCGTTCCGCCCCAAGCCGGCCTATGGGTTGGTGGCCGAGCACGTCGAAGATCTCAAGATGGTCAACGTGCAGATGCGCTGGCAGGACGAGGACGATCGCCCGGCAATCATTCTCGATGACGTGAAGAACTCCGCGCTCGATGGCTTCCGAACGGATACGGTGGCGGGCACGGGACCGCTGTTGTGGTTCAAGGATACCGTCGATTTTCTGCTGCAAGGCTGCCACCCACCCCTGAATACCCCGCTCTTCCTGCGCTTAAGCGGCGCCCGCACCGCAGGCATACGCCTGAGCGGGAATGATTTTATTCACCCCGGTCGCGCCGTGGAATTAGACCCGGATGTTCCGTCGGCGGCGGTAACTGAAACCAACAACCTCCAAAAGCCCGGAGCGACCACCGCCAAATAAACACAATCCTTAAGCTAGCGCCCTCCAGAAACTCGATGAATTAGTCGTGTCATTTGGATAAGTTGACTGCGCGGAGCGCGTGGCCGGTCCCGCGAAGCGGGATAACGTGAGTAGCCGTAGGCCTCTTTTGGTCCGGCCCTGCGGGATGAAACCTACGGAAAGGGAAGCCAAGAGATATTTGTGGCCCTGGAGGGGCCGAACCTTCGTAAGGTCAACCCGTCGGCTGACGGATTGTGCGGTCGGTCGGGCTTTGCTATCCGCAGGTTCAAACCTGCGGCTACTCACGGTTGGCCCCCTCCGGGGCCAGGGACGATCCGATCAACGCTCCCTTTCGGCGCCCCGTTTCTGACGTCACGGATGGCCGCCCTTCGGCGATCGACGCCTCAGAAGGTCAACACGATGCCTTCGGGGTCGGGAGTCTTACGCGCGCGCACCATCAAGACAAAGATTGCGGTGGCAAGGCAGGGAATAATGGAGCCGGCAATCACGATGGGTTGGAAGGAAAATCGATCGGAGATGCGGCCGATCAGGTAGGTGGAGATCAGCGTCCCGATGCCCGCGCCGGTGCCTCCCAGGCCACTGACGGAGGCCACCGCGTCCGGATGGAAGACGTCGCTGGGCAACGACAAAAACATGGTCGAGCAGGCGGCGTAGGCAAACGTCGCATATCCGAACAACAGCACCAGGGTAAGGTAGTGACTGGTGAAGGCGGCGGGAATGAGGACCAACATGCTGGGCCCGAAGATCAGCAACACCGTGCGGCGCGAACGGCCCACCGACCAGCCACGCTTGATCCAGTAGCTGGAAAGTCCTGCCCCGAAAAAATTGCCGAGATCAGCGCCCAGGAAGGGAACCCAGAAACCCAGGATGCTTTGTTCCAGGCGAAAGCCTCTACTGCGGAGATACAGCGCGAACCAATCGGCGATGAGGAACCAATAGGGATCAAGCAGAAAGCGGCCGCAGATGATTCCCCAGGTTTGCCGATAGCGCAGCAGCTTGCGCCAAGTGATTCCGGCGCGAGGTGCAACCTGGACCTCCGGCGTGCGGCCTCGTCGGATGTATTCAAGCTCCTCGGGCGCCAGACGCGGGTGCTGTTCGGGAGGGCGATAGAGCCAGCGCCAAGCCAATATCCAGAGAAAACCGAGGCTTCCGGTCACCAGGAAAACCGGCCGCCAACTGCCGATCATTTTGTAGGCATACCAGGCCAGAAAAGGAGCAATCGCGCCCCCAATGGAGGAGCCGCTGTCAAACATCGCGACGGCCCATGCCCGCTCCTTATCCGGGAACCACTCCGAGGCGACCTTGGTGGCGCCCGGCCAGTTGGGGCCTTCGCCCGCGCCAAGCAGAAATCGAAAGAAGCGGAAGCTGGCGAGCCCTTGTGCAAACGCGGTGAGACTGGCGACACAAGAATAAAAGGTCACGGTGAGCGACAGGCCGCGGCGCGCGCCCAGGCGATCGATCAGCCGTCCTCCCCCGCCCTGCATCAAGGTGTAAGCAATCCGAAAAGCAATCAGGATGGTGGCGAAATCCGTGTTGGTCCAGTGGTACTCCACCAGAAGGATGGGCGCCAGCACGCTCAGCGTTTGCCGGTCGATGTAATTAATGATGGTGGACGCGAACAGCAGCCCGGCAATCCACCAACGCAGGCGGCGGATCGGCGGTCGAGGTCGTGCCGGATCGAAACTCGGTTGGGTGGGGTTCACCATATGCGTGGATCGAAAAACCTCAAGTCCTTTTCGATGCCGGATGCAACCTCCTTATTTTCGGATAGGTGCAATGCCTGTGACGCTTGCTGAGCATCCCTTATTCGCGACAGAATTCACGCGCACGAGAATCGACTCGAAAGCATATTCGATTCGACTCTGGGTCGCCACGCTAAATGAATTATCTGGTTCATCGGCGAACGTCGGGGCCCCACTGACGTTGGCAGAATATAGTGACGCCTATTCTTTGTAGCGCCGCCGTCCCGGCGGCATTTTCCGGTGCCGGCAAGATGCCGGCGCTACGCGATAACTGTCACTCTACTGGGGTCAGAACGAAGCTGCCTCGAAACACTGTATCAGGCCCCACATCGAGCCTGCACGTAGGAGGATCCGGCCGGCGAAACTTGGACGGCCTTCCCTCGACGGCGCTCAGAACCCTCACCCGCCCGGCGGATTCAAGTCGCACATAGTCGCAGCCCGCCACGCGAAAACCCGTCTTGGCGGAATCGAGAAGTTCCGCCCACCGGACTCCCGCCTTGGTGCCTTGTGCCGTCTCTGTGCCCGCGTGGCCCGTCCACAGCCCGAAGATGGCAGCCATTTTCAGATTAGGGTAGGCATCCAGCGGGCCCAGCCCCAGCCAGCGCAGCGTGTCGAGGTCAGCGCGGCCTTCCAGCACCATGCCCGCTTCGGGAATCCAAGGCGCTTGGATCGTGGGCCGGATCGAGTAACCGACGTACAGCGATCCGTCCGCAAGGACACGGTACTGATAGTCGGCGGTGAAGACATTGCGATCGTCCACACGGTGCTCGGCAGTGGCATCAATGATCGCCTCGCCG
>JBEKAD010000258.1:0-7504 GCA_050018435.1 Terriglobia bacterium | reverse complement strand
TCTCCTGGAGTTTGAATCCCACGAACTCGATTGTGTTTTCGGGCCCCAGCACGCCGGCGAGTGAGAGTCAGTTGATAACTGTTTTGAATACTGCTTTCTCACAATGGTCAGGAGCCCAGTATCAGGGTACCAATGTGAATACCCTCTCTTTCACCCAGGCCGCGGATAACACCAATACCGACTACGTCGCGGGTGATTGTGTGAACTCGATAGGCTTCACGCGTGACTTTGGGGCGACCGGGATCATCGCCCAGGCCGTGGTAACCTCGTATTCGAGTTCTACCCCTCCATTTACTTATCCTTGCTCGACGGCCCCCAACACGCGAAGCTGTCCAAACGAAGTCTGCATTAGCGACGCCGACGTCGAGTTCAATTCGCATTACAATTTCTATACCCCGAGTTATAGCAGCCCGCCCAAGGGGTATTTTGATCTTCAGACCGTGGCCGCACACGAGATTGGCCACATGATTGGTCTCGATCATAGTGGCCTTGCCAACGCTATGATGTACCCCTACGGCGATTCGGGCATTGGTGGGGTCAAATATGCACTGGCGCTTGATGACATGATTGGGAGTGGAGTTTTGTACACCAACAGCGCGATCTTGAGCATGGTGGGGGGGATCAAGGGAACGGTGACGGTGGGCGGCAGCCCGGCCGCCGGAGCGCACGTGGTGGCTATCGACAGTACGACCGGCAACGTCGTAACCGACACTCTTACGGACCCGAGGGGAAATTACCATTTAAGCATGGTGACAGGAAATTATTATGTTCTGGTCCTGCCCTTGGCCACCGACACGTCGGGTGACAGCAACACCAATGGCGTCACGAGCATCAACAACTACCAAGGGTGGGCATCCGGTTATCCTTCGGCTACCGTCCAGACCTCCTTCACGGGAAAGTATTACTGATCTCTGCAAGAAACTCGATGGAATAATCGCGTTCTTTGGGCAAGTTGGCTGCGCCGAGCGGGTGACGAGTCCCGCGAAGCGGGATACGGTGAGTAGCCGTAGGTGAAACCTACGGAAAGGGAAGGCGAGAGATCGTTCCGGCCCGGGAGGGGCCGGACTTCGCAGGGTCAATCCGTCGGCGGACGGATTGGGTGGTCGGGTGGGTTCTGCTATCCGCAGGTTAAAACCTGCGGCTACTCACGGTTGGCCCCTGCCGGGGCCTGCCGCCGTCCCATCAATTGCCCTTGCGCCGAGTTTCTGCCCATCGTGGGCAGCCGAAAGGCTGTCAAGGCTCAGGAGGAAGGAGATACGGTGGGAGGATTTAGGGAAGGTGGCTGTAAGCCGAGCAAAAACAACTCACCTGCGGGCGCCGGTTGATCGGCCCCGTGGACATCGCCCGAAGCGCTATCGAGACGAGCTAGGCGTGTGCCTGTGCCACAGCGCGTCGAGTGGCTTCGACGGTTTTCGCTACCCGCCGGTGGTCGACGAGCATTGCGAGCAGGTCGCTCCGCTGCACTTTTTCGCAGAGGACGGTGCACATGGAAAGGGCGTTGAAGGGCCGAATGAATTCATGAAGGCGGCGTTGATAATCGCGAATCGTTGCTGCGTCGCTTCCATTTCCATATACCCACGACCAGTCCGTGACCCAGCGCATCACCGTGGCGTGCCGATGCAGCGGGCTGCGCTGCAAGGGTTCGCTGGGGCGGAACAATTCGGCCAAACAGTTAGGCGCTGTCAGGAAGACCAGTCGTCCACTGTGCAGCAGGGCATCTGTCTTGAGCCCCGTCTCACTAAGACCGTGCGCAATGTCTTTCAGGCAGGTGGGCCCTGCCATGATGACCACTTGCTGGCCGATTTCCAGACCGGCAGTAGAAAACTGCAAGATTTCGGAAAGGCTCTTTTCTTTCCGGACTACCAAACGGCACGGTTCGCCATATCCCGTCAGGCTACCGTGGTTCCACAAATCGAAACTCATGGACCCTATTTTTGACGAAATCATGTCGGCATGTCAACAGCGCATCGAGTACGAGGGCATTATTGTCACTTGTGCTTTTTTTTCGCCTATTCTTCGCGCCGGTTTTCCGCGAACAGTCGTCAGTTGTCAGTCATCAGTTCTCAGTAACAGCCTAACAAAGGATCGAAATTGGAAAATCGAAACTCGAAAATCGCGGCGAGTTTCGAATTTCCAGTTTCGAGTTTCGCCTTTCGGTTGGCTGTTTCATGGCGTCACGCCGGCGCGACGCCGTAATCCTTGATCTTCAGATGCTCGCCTCCCCGCAGGGCGGATTGGTGCGCGACGATGCCGGGCAGCGTGTACGCAACCGCTTCATAGACGTTTACAGTGGGCCAGCGATCTTCCACGATGGAGCCGATGAATTCGTGCGTCAAGAAGGTATGCGAGCCTCCATGGCCCGTCTGGACGCGCATCGGTGGGGGCAGGACTTCCCAATGCGTGGGCTCCTCGTATGCTTCGGACTTCACCACCCCTTCCGGATAGCCGTTGGCGTCGATGACGGTCTTGCCCTCCTGGTGGATTTGGACCACCGTATCCGGTGAGCCTTCCGGCCGGCTCATGATGTAGGACATGCGGTCGCCATAGATGACTCCGCGCTCGACCTCGCGCGCGGCGATGTGCCAGAAAACGGAAATACGCGAACTGTGCCCTCCGGATGTCTTGAAAAAGCCGGTGGTATTCCAAAACGGATTTCCGTACTCGTTCGTTGCCAATATGGGGTGCCCGTTTCCCCAGCCAATGGCCTCGACTTCCACCAGACGCTCGCCCGTGATGGGAACCACGATGCCCACGCTGTGTGTAGGGTAATGCATCGGCGGGAAGCCATGACGCCAAGTGGGGAAACCGCGTTCATCGGTCATGATTGCGATCAGCCCCTCGTGATGATATTCCGCTTCGGTATAGAAGATCGTGCCGAATTTCCCTTGCCGGGCCCACTCGCGGCAGGTGATGACCTGGGGGCGATAGTAGCTGGTCTCCGCCATCATGTATTTCATGCCGGTCTTCTTGACGGTCTCCAGCAGCAGCTCCAGTTCCTCGACCGACATCCCCGCCGGCACCGCGCTGATGGCGTGTTTCCCCACCTTCATGGCTTCCGTTGCCATCCAGACGTGCAACGGCGCGGGCGTGAAGATCGCCACGGCATCCAGCTCCGGGTGCTTGAGGAATTGGCGGAAGTCCTTGTACTGTGCCGCCGGCCCATAATGCTGCACCAAGCGATTCAAGCGGTCCTCGCGCAGGTCGCAGAGCGCGGTGACCTTGCAGTTGGGATCCAGATGCCATTGGAATTCGGCGCCAAAGTTCCCGCCCACCACGCCGATTCTCACGACTTTATCACTCGGCCGGCGCGGAAAGAGTCCACTGGCGGCAAGAGCTCGAGGGACGGCCGCAGTGGCAGCCGCGGCTCCGATTCCCTTTAGAAATTCACGACGGCCAACGGGATGAATAGGATTGTCACAAGCCATGGGAGTTTCTCCTTTCCTTAGCTGTCCATCAGACGCAGCCGGACCACGTTGCTATACCCCCGTTCCAAAGTTGTGGATGACATACTTACGCCGTAACCCAGATCGGTATACGACCAGAGATTATCGATGTTGAACTGAATTTTGCCATCCGGACGGACTTCCACGCGGGCGGCAGCGGTGCCATCCGATTCCGCCCTAACTTGACCGGGGGCATTCGCCCAGCCACAAGAGGCGTACCAAATGTCTTCCTTGAGGCTGCGAAAATCATTCGTGCCACGTCCACCCGGATCGTCCGGCCCGAAGAGGAAGAAATCTTTGGTGTCTTCGGACCAGGGGCCCGCGGGTGAGTGGCGGTAGGTTTGCGCAACGTAACTGGATTGCCGCCTTGCTCCTCCTTTTGGCCTGCCGATGTGGTCGTTTGGGTAGGCGGACCAGAGAGCTTTTCGGTCCCACCACAACTGGTCGATAGAGCTGGAAAGCACATAACTGATTCCAACTTCATTGGCCGCTTTCACCGGGTCGTGAAGCGTGTATTTTGTTGTAATCAATCCCTGGCCATCAATCCTGATCTCAAACTCGGTACTCATCCCGGGTCCGGAACCACGGCGGGCCACGTGAGCTCCCACCAGGTTGATCACCACCTCGTCCGTCGTCGTGGAGTAGCGCATGTTGATCAGCCACCAGGGAGGCAGGGCCGTGGACCCGAGATTCAGGAACGGTCCACCTTCGATGATTTTCTTGCCGCGAAATACCCCCTCGGAAATCAGACCCGTTCCTTTACTGAAGACGATGTGGAAATCTGCACCTTGTACGGTGAGGGATTGGTTGTTTTCCGTCACCTTCGGCGCCGGGCCTTGGGGGCCGGGGAAGGTTACCACACGCTTGCCGATGCGAAGGTGGAACTCATCGATAAGGATTTTGCCGGCGCCGTAGAACTGCAACTCCAGAACCTCGCCATCACGCCAATCACGCGCCGGAACGCGGATTGTTCCCTCGGCCCCAGGTGCGGCATTTATGGCCGGAGGAGACAGTGCTTCCTTTCCCACCCGGCAGAGAACCTTGAGCTCACTGAGATTGGTGTGGTTAAACCAATTCTTTACGGGAATCAGCAGGGGTTGGCCGGGGCCCGGGTTGGGGAGTTCGCTCTCGACCACGCGCACCGGTGAATAGGCTTTCTTGGTGAGCCAAAACTCAGGTTTGGGCCGGCGCCATTCGTCCACGATCCCCCACTGTCCATAGCCTACCGGCGCATCGGGCAGCAGAAACACTTCCTCAAAGCCGCCCCAAATCGCCCCGCCCAGACATCCCTCGGACGTGTAACTGTTTTCCCAAAAGCGCTTGATAAAGTGTCCCCAGTAGTCCCGCACGCCGGGATCGCGCTTCAAGGTGTCAGCGTTATAACAGGCGAGGTGAATGCATTCGTCGTTCAGCTTCGGAAAGTCTTTGCTCGTCAGGTCTCCGTCAAACTTGGGGTAGTGTTTGCTGTAAATATCGTAGCCATCGGCGCCCGCGGTGACAGTGTCGGGGTAGCTGAAAATGGCCGGACGCGAGGCATCTTCCGCCTTCACGTATTCGCGCTCCTTGGCGAAATTTGTTCCCCAATGACTCTCGTTGCCCAGGGACCAGATAATGACCGAGGGATGGCTCCGGTCGCGCTCGATCATCTCGGCAAATTGGTTCAGGAAGCGGGAAGTGAAATCGGGGTTGGATTGGGTCAGGGCCGCAATCGACCAGGCTTGGTTGACAAAGCACACCGCCGATTCCTCTTCCACGTAAATCCCGATGCGATCGCACGCTTCCAGAAAGCTTTCGGTGGGAGGGTAGTGCGAGGTTCGGACGAAGTTCACATTGGCGTCCCGCAGCAGCAGGGCATCCTTCTCGTCGATATCCGGGGTCACCGACCGTCCCCGCAGCGGGTGAGTGTCGTGCCGGCAAACGCCTCGCAGCTTCACTTCGTCGCCGTTCACGTAGAGGCGGTTTTGGCGCCGTTCGACCTTACGAAAGCCGATGCGCTTCGCCAGTTTCTGAGTTTCGTGGCCGGCAATTACCACGGTGGCGTCGAGGGTGTACAAGTTGGGATGCTCGGAGTCCCACTTCCCAGGCGCCGCCACGGGAATGGCGACGCCTCCCTCCGGCTTCTCGGATGAAAGCGTGATTGAACTCGGCTCGATGGCCACGCTTTTTCCCTGGGGATCGCGTAATTGCAGATGCAGTCTGGCGGATGGCGCTTCGTGAAACGCCACGGCTGCCGTAACCCTGAGCGTCGCATCCTTGTATGCCGAATCGAGGTCGGTCTCGATGTGGAAGCGCGTGACGTAATCCGCGGGCAGGACAAGCAACTTCACTCCTCGCAAGATTCCGCCGATGTAATGCTTGGCGTAGTTACTGGCATAGGATATTTCATCGGCGCGATCGGTAACGCCGACGGTGAGCCACGCGGTTTGTCCGGGCGTTACGAACTCGGTGATGTCGCAATCCCAGGAGGTGAATCCGCCGTGGTGCTCGCGCACAAACTTTCCGTTCACCCACACCCGCGCGTAACTGTAAACCCCATCAAAGCGCAGGAACACCTTCTTACCCTTCGCGCCTGCGGGAATATGAATAGACCGCTTGTACGGATACTCGCTGTCCCTGGCGATCGGATGACCTTGGGCCGTGAGTTCGCCGGGGACAGTTACATCCGTCCACCCCGCCGGATCCACGCGGTTGGACCAGAATTCCGGAGGAGGGAGCAGGCTGAATTTCCAGTCGCCCGCCAAGTCCGTAATGTGAGGGGAAACCCCCGCGGTTTCCGTGGGAATGGGCACGATAACGGGCCTCGGCCACACGGGATTCGCGCCGGGCCCGCCCGCACTGGGCGCATCCGAGTTTTGGCCGCTGGGCAGAGGCATTCCGGCGGCGTTAAGTGCCGCGAAAGCCCCTCGATCCTTGAATGCCAGAGCCGAAAAGAGAGTTGAAGTTCCAAACGTGCGCACAAATTTTCGCCGGTTCATGAAAGTGTACCTCTATGATTGAAAGTGTACCTCTATGATTGAAGATGATGGTAATGTTTCCTTCCCATCAGAGCCGCGGAGCGGCGACAGAAAATAGCCCACGGCGTAAGAAGGTGTGAACAATTGCTTTCTTTACCGCCGAGGCGCTGAGACGCAGAGAAAAGGCCTTTTGTTTTCAATCCTCTGTGCCTCCGCGCCTCTGCGGTGAGGAATATCTCAGGGATTTTTTCACAGCTTCTCACGCCGTGGGCTATTTTCTGTCGCCCCTCCGGAGCTGGAAAATCTGTTTGTTATGCCTTGGACCCACGCCCGTCAGTCTCAAGGCCGGACTCGCTGTTCGCGCAAGGTTGAAACTGCCGTCCAGCGCCGGTCTCGCGAAGACGAGCCCACAAAAAATTGGCACTCGCCGGGAAGCACGTGCCAATTGTTCGCATCAACGTCGAAGACGGCGAGCATGCGCGGATCGACGATCACCTGGACATGTCCCACCTCGCCCGGGCGAAGCTCCAATTTCTTCCAACCCACCAGGCGTTTCGGCGGCTCCCCGGCGCTCGCCGGCAGGCCCAAGTAAACCTGTGCAGTCTCCCCACCTTGGCGCGAGCCGCTATTTGTAACATCGAAACTTACCACAACCTCTTTCGCGGCGCTGACCTTGAGGTTTGAATACTGGAAGCTCGTATACGACAACCCGAAGCCAAAGGGGAACAGCGGGTCCTTGTGCTCGGCGTCGTACCACTTGTATCCGACTTTTATACCTTCACTGTAGTTAACATCGAAGATTGGATAAGGCACGTCGGGGGCAGCGCCCTGGGGCGCGGAAGGGGGCCGCGGCAATTCGGGATGAGGCAGGTCGGCCTCACTGCGCGGAAAGGTAATGGGCAAGCGGCCCTCGGGATTGGCATCGCCAAACAACAGGTTGGCGATTGCCTCCCCGCCGCGAATTCCCGGATACCACACTTCCAGAATCCCCGCGACCTGATCGACCCACGGCATGAGGACGGGGCCACCCGTTTCCAGAACCACAATCGTGCGGCGATTGGCCGCGGCGACTTGGGCAATCAGTTCATCCTGATTCTCGGGTAAGGA